>JBOIEG010000730.1:0-5238 GCA_050740915.1 Gammaproteobacteria bacterium
AGCAGGTAGGGTGTGTCACGATCGCATTGACGGAAGTGGCTCATGCACGCTCGCTCATTGAATCCATTGCCGATCCGATCGGTTTGCACATCAAAAGTTCCGCCTTAAGTCCGACAGGCTCCTAGGGCGTCCACATAACCCGTGCAGCCTAAGCAGCCCTTGTCCCACTCCGGGTCGAACATGAAATGGTAGACGATGAGCTGGCGGCGCCCGTCGAAGAGGTCTTTGAGGCTCTGCTTTCCTTCCGGGCCGTCGAAGGCATAGACCTTTTCGATCTTCACCATGGGGAGGCGGCGCCGCTCGGCGTTCACTCGGTCGCGGTGCTTGGTGACATCCTTCTCATGCTCCAAAAGTTTATTTCGCGCGGCGAGCCATTCGTCTCGCGAGACGATTTTCGGATGTGCGATTGTGCTCGTTATCATTGTGATTTCTCCTCTTGATTCTGCTGATTTTCTGGTCGTCCGGAGCACCGCCGCCAGCCACTTGTTCCGCCGATAGTTCGCTGTCATGAATTGGTGCCATTCTCCGTCATCGCGTAGGCAGCCTCCCCGGCTACCGCGAGGTGTCCGCAGCGACAAACCCGAGCGCGCGGAGCGTACGTGCGTCCTCCGCGATCGGCCGCACCTCGACGCACCCGATCCGTGCCCCCGGGATCCTCGAGGCCACCTGAATCGCCTCGTTTAGATCCCTGGCCTGGATGATGTAATAACCGCCAAGCTGTTCCTTGGTCTCGACGTAGGGCCCGTCGGTGGTCGAGACCTTGCCGTTCCGCACCCGGACCGTGGTCGCGGCAGGGGGGGGCAACAGCCGGTTGCAGCCGATGAAGTGGCCGCTCCTCCTGATACCTTCGGTAAACTCGCTGTACTCCTCGTAGTGCTTCTCCGCATCGGGCTCCGGCATCTGCTCCATTAGGGTCTCGGCACAGATCAGACACAGGTACTTCATCGCGCGCTCCTTCATCGTGGTGAAACGGTTGTGAACACCGTATAGTCGTTTGGCGGAGCCCCAATTCGACAACGAGCCTACCCGCCGCGACAAGCGTGCCGGATCGACCGTTGTAAGGCAGCGCTTGGCGTCTCATTCCGGCAGCGCTCTCAACCTGCGCTCGAGAAACCGTCGCTCCGGCTCCTGCTTCGTGAGGCCGAGGGCGCGTTCGTAGGAGGTTCGGGCTTCGGTCGTTCTGCCCAGCCGCCGGTACAGATCTGCCCGCGCCGAGTGTGCTAGGTGATAATTCGCGAGCTCGCCGCGCGCCAAGATGGCGTCGATGAGGGCAAGCCCAGCCGCCGGGCCGTCGCGCATCGCCACCGCCACGGCGCGGTTCAGCTCGACCACGGGCGACGGATCGGCGCGTGCCAGCACGTCGTACAGTCCGACGATCTGGGCCCAGTCCGTCGCGGCGGCGTTGGGGGCGTTGGCGTGCACCGCGGCGATCGCCGCTTGCAGTGTGTACGGACCGAACCGGCGCGACCCCAGCGACCGTTCCACCAGCGCCGATCCCTGCGCGATCTGATCCTGGTTCCAGAGCGAGCGGTCCTGCTCGTCCAGCAGTACCAGCTCGCCAGCCGGCGAGCTGCGCGCGGCGCGCCGCGATTCCTGCAGCAGCATCAGCGCGAGGAGTCCCAGCGCCTCGGGCTCCGGCAGAAATTCGATCAGCAGCTTTCCCAGGCGGATCGCCTCGCCCGAGAGATCGTGGCGTGTCAGCGACGCACCGGATGATGCGGAGTACCCCTCGTTGAACACGAGGTAAACGACGCGCAGCACGCTGTCCAATCGATCCGGTAGATCGGCCACCGAGGGCCCCTGATAAGGAATGCGCGCGTCGCGGATCTTTGCCTTCGCGCGCACGATCCGCTGGGCAAGCGTGGGTGGAGCGGTCAGGAACGCGCGCGCGATCTCCTCGGTCGTGAGGCCACACACCTCGCGCAAGGTGAGTGCTACCTGGGCCTCTGGCGACAACGCTGGATGGCAGCAGGTGAAGATCAGCCGCAGTCGGTCGTCCTCGACGCTCTCGTCGTCCCATCCCTCGGTGTCACCGGTGTCACCTGTGTCGGCGTCGGATCGCTCGATAGGCTCCCCCAGCAACGGGTCGAATCGGGCACGCCGGCGCATGCTGTCGATGCCCTTGAAGCGGCCGGTTGAAACGAGCCACGCTTGCGGATTGGCGGGCACACCATCCCGTGGCCATTTCTCCAGCGCTGCTCTAAAGGCATCATGCAGCGCTTCCTCGGCAAGGTCGAAGTCGCCGAGTAAACGGACGAGCGTTGCGAAGACGCGG
This sequence comes from Gammaproteobacteria bacterium, assembly GCA_050740915.1. Classification (GTDB taxonomy): domain Bacteria; phylum Pseudomonadota; class Gammaproteobacteria; order JBOHHR01; family JBOHHR01; genus JBOHHR01. The sequence goes on from JBOIEG010000730.1 coordinate 2,276, forward strand.
CGCGAGTCGAAGCGGTAGACGGCGTCCACCGTCTCGCGCACCCGTTCGGCCGCGTCTCCGCTCACCGGTGGCAAGCCCGCCGCCGTCATTTCTGGTTTGGCAGATAGGTGACGTCGGTTTTTGGGTTCGACACAACGCCTAAGTGGTGGAGACGCGACAATTAATCGGTGCCACCACCCGTCCCTCGTATTAAAGTTCGTAGAACTTGACGCCTGGTATCATACTCCATATCCTACTCTGAGTAGGACATCGTTTTGCATGGCCATGTTTACCGAAAAGCTCTCCATCTCGTTGCCCGCCCCGCTAGTGCGCTTTGTCGAGCAATACCGGAGCACCCACCGCTGCCGCACGCGCTCCCAGGTCTTCGAAGAGGCATTGGAACTGTTGCGCACGCGGGAGCTCGAGCAGGCCTATCGGGAGGCCGAGCAAGAGCGCGATGCCGCTTGGGAGGTTACCGCGGCGGACGGGTTGAATGATGAGGCGTGGTGAGATCTACTACGCCAATCTCGCCCCCACGATAGGCTCGGAGACCAGCAAACGCCGGCCGGTCCTGATCGTCAGCAACGACGCCAACAACCGGGCTGCCGGCACCGTCACCGTGCTCCCGATTACCTCGAACGTCACGCGCGTTTATCCGTTCGAAGTATCGCTGAAACCGAGCGATAGCGATCTGCCGAAATCGTCCAAAGCTCAGGCTCAGCAGATCCGAACCATCGCCAAAGAGCGCATACGCGGCAAAGCAAGGGGCAAGCTCTCCGGCGATTGCCTTCGCGAGGTGGAGGCGGCCATGCGGCTGCATTTGGGCTTGTAACGCCACCAACATCGATGGCTGCCCAAACTCAAATGACTGCTAAGCAATCGGGAAAACTGCGCATTGGCGACGACTGGCACGCCATCACCATCATCGCACTTTCTCAGAGTAACCCACTAAAGGCGGTCGCGGAGTTCGTCGAGAACAGCATCGACGCGGGCGCTCGTGAGATCACTATCACCCGAGGTCGGGAGCACGGCGAGCATTACCTCCTGATCACAGACGACGGCGCCGGGATCTCGAAGGATGGAGACGGTCGACCCGATTGCCGGTTTGTGGCCACGCACATCTGTGACTCCATGAAGCGGCGTCTCAAGGCTGAGGGCGTCCAAGGCATTCAAGGGGAATTCGGCATCGGGCTGCTCAGCTTCTGGACCGTGGGCGAGGTGCTGACCCTCACCTCGGGGGGCACCGACGGCAAGACCTACGAGATGCAGATGCGCAAAGGCGACCCGAGCTACCTGGTGCAGCAACGCCGGAGCCTTTTCCCGGAGCACGGGACACGCCTCAAAGTGGCGCCTCTGCTCCCCGGGATCCGGCAGTTCAGTGGCGAGAAGATCCAATGGTATTTGGCCTCTGAGCTGCGCGACCGGATCCGCCAATCGGGTGTCGCGATCCATGTCGTCGACCGTTCGGCCCGCAAGGAATTTAAGGTTGAGCCCCGGGCCTTCGCTGGGCGGCTGCTGCACCAACTACCGATGGCGGAGAGCGCCTATGGGGAGGTGTATCTAGAGCTCTATCTCAGCGACTCCGAGCCCGGCAACCGCGTGGGCCTGTACCGCTCGGGCACCCGCATCCTAGAAGACATCGCCGAGCTCGAGGCCTTCGGGCATGAGCCCTGGAGCAGCGGTTGGCTGCAGGGGATCGTGGATGCAGCGTTCCTGAATCTCACTCCGGCGACCCGCACCGGCGTCATCCGCGATGTGGCCTTCGCCGCGCTTGTTGAGGCGCTGCAACCGGTAGAGGCGCGGCTTATCGGAATCATCGAGGAGCAGCGCCGGGCCGAGGAAGAGCAGGCTAGCCATCAGATCTTGCGCACTATACAGAAGGCCTTTCGCGAGGCCCTACTCGCCTTGCCCGCGGAGGAATACGATTGGTTTGATATCCACGTCAAAGGCCCAGGGCGCAGTTCTACTGCGGATGAGACGATCGGGCTGGCGATCGCCGAGGCAGATCCTGAACGAGACCAAACCGACCAGGCGCCCGCACAGAAGCAGTTCTTCGACTATGCTGGGTCCTTGCACAGCGTGCGCATCGCCCCAGGCTCCTGCGTGTTACCAGTCACAGAGGCACGGAACTTTCGAGCCATTTGCCGCGACCGGGCGCGGCATGCGGTGGAGGAGGGTCTCGGCTACCGGTGGGCGATCATCGAAGGCGGCGGCGACATCACCAACGGCGAGGGCGAGATCATCACCTATTCCGCTCCATCCGAGCCGGGTCTGATTCGCCTAGGGGTAAACGTGACCCAGCGCGATATCGTCTGCGAGGCCGAGGCGCTCGTCACCGTCACCGTCACCGACTCCCTGCTTCCCGAGATCAAAGAGCCCGTTGTGGCCAAACACGGTTTGCCCGGTTACACCTTCGAGCGGGCTCCCGGGCAATTGTGGCGCTCGCGCTTCGATCGAGAGAAGAACGTGATCGTGATTAATAACGGGCATCGCGACTTCGTCTATGCCTCGCGCACCCGGGCGCTCAAGCTGCGCTACATCAGCCGCTTATTCGCCAAGGAGTTGGTGCTTGGCAACTTTCCGGGGCTAGCGGTCGAGCAACTGCTCGAGCGGCTGATCGAATTGACACTCTACACCGAAGAGAATCTGAAATAGAAAACATTATACGGTTTGCGAAAACTGACACTCGGTGATTTGGTGAGGTGAAAAGTAAAACCAATTTAGCCAATGTATGAGGAGTTGCCGCGGGGCTTGCTGGGGTGTTGATTCTGAAATAGATTCCATGTCCCGAACTCACGAAGAGCGATGGCATGAGTGCTCTGATTGTGGCTTTCGTCTTCATTCATTGTTAAACAGCAATCATACGTAGGATCTTTAAACTTATTGAATTATAAGGGGAACTAACGAGGTTTCACTCGATCCCATAGAGCAATCAAGCACGATTGACTCTAGTCATAAGGGGGACCGAGTGAAACAACGACAAG
>JBOIEG010000731.1:0-5731 GCA_050740915.1 Gammaproteobacteria bacterium
AGCAGGTAGGGTGTGTCACGATCGCATTGACGGAAGTGGCTCATGCACGCTCGCTCATTGAATCCATTGCCGATCCGATCGGTTTGCACATCAAAAGTTCCGCCTTAAGTCCGACAGGCTCCTAGGCGGGAGCTTGACCTTACTCGCGTATGCCGTCCACCGCCTAGATCCGGTATTCATTCTCGGTCAAGCGACGGGCTTCATTATTTATCTGCGCAACCTGTATTTTGTTTACCGGCAGGAAGCAGGAATCTCAAACGCCTAGGAGCCTGTCGGACAGGCTCCTAGGTCGCTTCCAACGCCGCTCCTCTGACAGCGCTTGAAGGTGAGGAGGTGACGACGCGAAACATCACCGATGTTGGCCTGTCCCAGCACGGCTTAATACGAGCCGCACTCCTGTCCGACACGCATGGGGTAATCGATGCGCGCGTTGCCGCGGCTGTTAGCGAGTGCGATATCGCCGTTCACGCGGGCGACGTCGGCGGGGCGTTTGTGCTAACGTCTCTCAGCCCCAGGCTTGGTATCGTAGTCGCGATCCGGGGAAATAATGACACGCCGAACAAGTGGCCTAGTCATGACCATGACCACCTCGATCTCTTGCCTCAGGGGGCGAAGCTGGACCTACCCGGGGGCGTGCTCGCGATCGTGCACGGCGATCGCCATCGTCCCGCCAAACGTCGGCATTGGCTGATGCGCCAGGAATTTCCGACTATGCGAGCCGTGCTCTACGGCCATTCACACCGACTGGTGATCGATGACGCGGCCATCCCTTGGGTGCTAAACCCAGGTGCCGCAGGTCAAGCCCGTACTTATGGCGGGCCTTCCTGCTTGATACTCACCGCTAGCGATAAGCGCTGGGAGGTGGTGGCTTATCGCTTTTCCAGGCGTGAACTCCGCCTTCGGCAGGCCGAGAACGCCGATGACTTCAAATAAGCGCTGCCCTAATAACGCGAGCGGCCTGATCCTGCTCATTGGGACCCAAAAGGGATTGTTTCTGGCACGCGCCACGCCGCAGCGCAGAGCTTGGGCCCTGGAGGGGCCTTTCATTACCGGATACGAGATCCCACACGCCTGGCTGGACCCGCGCAAGCCGGAGACGGGCTATGCCGCCGCCAATCATCCGGTCTGGGGCTCCCATGTCTATCGCACCCAAAGCTACGGAAAGAGCTGGGAAAGCGTGGGCCGCGCTCCTCACCACGCCCCCGGCCTCTACGAACAGCCACTGCACGCACTTTGGCATCTCGCTCCCGGACCTGCTAGCGAGCCCGATGCTCTCTATGCCGGAATCGACCCGGCGGGCTTGTTTGTAAGCCGCGATGCGGGCGAGCACTGGTCGCCGATCACGGGGTTGAATCATCATCCCACCCGCCATACCTGGGAGCCGGCGCGTGGTGGTTTCGCCGTGCATTCGATCCGAATGGATCCACACGATCCGAAACGGATCTACGCCGCCGTTTCCGCAGGCGGCGCTTTTCGCTCCGACGACGAGGGACGAACATGGAAGCCGATCAACCGGGGGGTGCGGGCAGAGAATCTTCCGCTAGACCAACCAGAAACCGGGCATAACATTCATCGCTTGCTTTTGCACCCCGCCCGATCGACTCGCCTGTACCGTCAGTGCTATAATGGAACCTATCGCAGCGATGACCGTGGCGATAACTGGACTGAGATCACGGCAGGCTTACCGAGCGATTTCGGGTATGGGATCGCCGTCGACCCCAGCGATCCAGACACCGTCTTCGTCATACCGGAGCAAAGCAGTGATATGCGTGCGGTGGTCGATGGGCGCTTGCGGGTTTTTCGAAGCACCACGGCTGGGCAGCACTGGGAGCCATTGCTAGATGGCTTGCCACAGCAACATGTCTACGCCACGGTCCTGCGGGAAGCGCTCGCCAGCGATGGTTTAGACCCCTGTGGCGTGTATTTCGGGACCTCTGGTGGTCATCTATTTGCGAGCCGCGACCGCGGTGAACACTGGGAACTGATCGCGGCATTTTTGCCTAGGATCCTTTCGATCGAGGCGGCGCTTGTATGATGCTCCAGCACGGATGAATAGAGGGGGACTGATACAGGCCCTAGCCGCCGAGCAGGGCTTGGTTTGTATGGTCGGTGCGGGCGGCAAGAAAACCACCCTGTACCAACTCGCTTCGCGACACGGTGGGCGCGTGGGGATCTCCTCCACGGTGTTTATTCCTCCGCCTCCGGCCGCACTCGAGGCGAAGTGTGTCATTGCTCCCGAACCGGGGCTGCTCGATGCAGTGCTGGAATTAGCCCCTCACCATAGAACGCTTTTCTTTGCCCAACCCTCAGATAAACCCGGCAGGTTTGCTGGAGTAAGCGCCTCTTGTATTGCCCAGATCCACCGCCAAGCAATGCTCGATGTGACCTTCATCAAAGCAGATGGGGCGCGCAGCCGCTGGCTAAAAGCGCCCGCAGAGGATGAGCCGCAGATCCCCGGCGACGCGAACACAGTCATCCCGGTAGTATCCGCCCTTGCTTTGGGACGCCCGCTGGATGAGTCTATCGCGCATCGGGTGGACCGGCTCGCTTCGGTAATGGGGATCAACTCAGGCGAGCTGATTCTGCCCACCCACCTCGCACGGCTGCTCAGCGATGGGATGGGCGCGTTGAAACAGGTTGGCGACGCCACCGTGGTGCCCCTCATCAATATGGTCGATGACCGGGAGCATGAGCGCCTGGCGCAGGTGGTTGCTCAGGAGGCCTTGGCGCGTTCCAGCCGGTTTGAACGGGTGGTGCTCGCCGCGATGCGAAAGCCCGAACCTTTGGTCGCCATAGTTACGCGCTAGGATCCTGTCGGACTTGGACGGATCGCGCCTAGACGTCACGTAGCTAGCGATCAGGGGCCGGCTCCGATCATGATTGCCTCACTGCGAACCGCGTCCAGCGGCATCGTGTAGACCTGATCGGAGCATGGAACGGCCATAGCCACACGAAGCCGTATATATGGTATGATATATGGCAATGCAAAAGACTACCGTGTACATTCCTGAGGACGTGAAGCGGGCGCTGGGCCAATTGGCCGCTGCGCGTGGGGTAAGCGAAGCGGAATTGATTCGCGAAGCGCTGCGCACGCTCACGTCACAAACCCCTCCTCCTCGCCCCCGCTTGCCTTTGTTCAACAGCGGGAAGTCCAGGATAGCCGAACGCGTTGATGAAGCACTGTCTGGATTCGGGAAGTAGTGATTCTCATCGACACCAGCGGCCTGCTCTCAGCGCTTGATGGGAGCCAGCGCTATCATGACGAGTGTGCAACGTTGCTCGCTGAGGCTTCGCCCCCGTTGTTGCTTTCTCCTTTCGTATTGGCCGAGCTTGACTATCTGCTGATGCGCCACGTTGGACCGGGGGCACAGGTGGCGCTACTCGACGAGATCGCTCTGGGCGTCTATCAGCTGGAGCCATTCGTGGCCGTTGACATTGCGCGTGCCAAAGACGTGGTCAAGCGATATGCCGATCTCGAGATTGGACTCGCCGACGCGTCGATTGTGGTGCTAGCCGAGCGACACGGTGTCACGGAAGTGCTTACGCTCGATCAGCGGCACTTCCGCGCGCTACGTATCGAGCGGCGCAAACGATTTAAAGTTTTGCCTTTCGACCGATAAGCGACCAAGCGGGATTGAGCTTCGTGCCTTTAAGCGGGAGCGAGATGTGTGTCCGCAAGAGACGCCGCGCGAACGCAAGGTATCGGTCCGACCACGACCGAAGTGAGGCCGCGGCAAAGGGGCAGCGCGAGACAGGTTACCATTATACGGGCGCGGCCATGTAGACTGTATGCTGGATCTTATTCCTTAAGGGTGCACCATGACAAAGATCATTTGTCTCTTTAATCATAAGGGCGGCGTCAGCAAGACAACGACGGCGTTCAATCTAGGTTGGATGATGGCGCTCATAGGCCAGCGAGTTTTGCTTGCGGACTTCGATCCTCAGTGCAACCTTACCGGCATGGTCATGGGATTTAAGGGTATTGATGATCTCGCCGCAATGTATAAGGGAACGCCGCCAAACAATGTAAAGGACGGACTTGCACCAGCGTTCGAGTCGCAGCCGCGCCAAGTCTCGGCGGTGGAGTGCATCGAAGTAAACGGCAACGACAAACTATTCCTGCTCCCAGGTCACATTGGTCTCGCCGAATACGAGACGACGTTGGGTATCGCACAAGAATTAAGTGGATCGCTATTAGCTCTTCGCAACCTTCCTGGCAGCATTCGGTTCCTTTTAGAAGAGACGGCTTCCAAGTACCAAGCCGACTTCGTTCTGGTCGACATGAGCCCCAGCCTAGGGCCATTCAATCAGAACTTGCTTGCAACAAGCGATCATTTCATCGTTCCGCTGCATCCCGACTACTTCTCAGCGATGGCTTTATATTCGCTTGCCAAAACGCTGCCCCGATGGAAAGCTTGGGCAGACACAGCGTTCGGAATCGAAGTGCTTTCGCAGGCCGACTACCCGTTCCCTAAGCCTCACGTCACCTTTATTGGCGCAGTGATCCAAAAGTATCGACCCCGTGGCGGGCGTGCGAGCAGGGCTTTCCAGCGTTGGGTTGACGAGCTCATTGATGGCCTAAAGGAAACCCTGATTCCGGCGCTTGAGAAGGCAGCGATGCTTGACGCCAAATTTTTCAAGGATCATTCCGGCATAGACCCGTGGACTCCTCTACTGGAAATCGGGGACTTCAATGGCTTGATCGCTCTGTCCCAAGAGCATCAAGTCCCCATCTATGCATTGACGCCCGCCCAGGTCGATCAGCAAGGCGCGGTATGGGAGCAGACTCAAAAGAGCATGGAGCTATTTCGCGCCGCCTTTGTGCATTGCGCCAACAAGGTTATCGCGTTGACCCAGTGACAATGCCTTGACGCCGATAGCCCATTTCAAAACGCTATGGGATCGCTGTGCCCAACTGTCTGTGCTGCATGCCTTCCTGGCAAAAAACGTTTCTGCCGTTTTTCACCCAGAAGAGTTGTTGCGGGCTGAATGGGTCGCCCGCGTCAGCGGCCTGGACCTCTACGTTCACGAACTCGTCGCACAGCAGATGCTTGCTATATTTGAAGGTAAGCGTCCGGCAAGCCCTGGATACCAGCGTTTCCAGGTTTCGGCAGAAACTATTGATCGGATCCGCGCCGCGGCGATGCCGTCTGACGCAAGCGCCGCTTTTGACTTGGAGGTCCGAGACAAGCTTAGCTATCTCACGTTTCAAGACCCAGAAAAGATTGCGGACGGCGTAAGACTGTTTTCACCGATTGAACTGTGGAATGAGGTTGCACTAAAGCTGGGTGCAACTCCGGCGACGAAAATAGCAAAGGCAAAAAGCTTGAAAAAAGAGCTGTCCCTCGTGGTTCGACGCCGAAACAACATTGCCCACGAGGGTGACTTGCAGCCGCTTCCCCCGCGAGAGCCGTGGCCCATAAGTCAGTCCGATCTCAAGTTCGTAGCGGATCTGATCGAAAAGGTAGTACGAGGAATAGATGCAGTAGTGTGAATTGCCATATACGCGCACTCGCGCGATAGACAACGTCGGCCGTACTCCCGTTAGTTGTCGCACACCCGATTACTCACGTGTATTTAGCTTGCCCGGAATTTAGTCGATCCGAGTGTCCGCTCCTAGGAGCCTGTCGGACTTAGGTTGAACACCAAAGCCATAACGTGCGTGTTGAACGCCAAAATCGAGGTTCGGGTGGTCATCAAGGCAATCGACTCCGTGAGTTGATGATGGACA
>JBOIEG010000732.1:0-1066 GCA_050740915.1 Gammaproteobacteria bacterium
AGCAGGTAGGGTGTGTCACGATCGCATTGACGGAAGTGGCTCATGCACGCTCGCTCATTGAATCCATTGCCGATCCGATCGGTTTGCACATCAAAAGTTCCGCCTTAAGTCCGACAGGCTCCTAGGCACAAGACTTAGAGAATACTCCGAGACCATACCGAAACCCATGGTAGAGATCGGATATCGTCCCATCATGTGGCATCTCATGAAGTACTATGCTCATTATGGTCACACGGATTTCATTCTGTGTCTTGGCTACAGAGGCGATGTGATCAAGCAATATTTCCTCAACTATAACGAATGCCTGTCCAACGATTTCGTTTTATCCAAAGGTGGGCGCGCAGTGCACCTCTACAATTGCGATATCTCAGATTGGACGATCACATTCGTGGATACCGGCCTGAACACCAATATCGGCCAACGGCTCGTAGCCGTAAAGGATTATTTGGGAGACGACGATGTCTTTATGGCGAATTACAGCGATGGGCTTAGTAATCTGCATTTACCCGATTACATCGATCATTTTTACCGCTACGACAAGGTCGCTAGTTTCCTAAGCGTAGAGCCCTCTCAATCCTTTCATATGGTGGAGATGAAGGACGATGGGCTGGTGATGAATATAGAGCCAGTCCATCAAGGAAACCTATGGATAAACGGGGGCTATTTCATCTTCAAAAAGGAGGTCTTTGATTATTTGAAGGAAGGCGAAGAGTTGGTGGTAGAGCCAGAGCCCTTTCAGCGCTTGATCGCCGCGCAACAGTTGATCGCCTACAAGAATCCGGGATTCTGGGCTTGCATGGATACTCTTAAGGAGAAAAAAATGTTTGACGATTTGCATGCGCAGGGGAAATTGCCATGGGCTGTGTGGGGATCTGGGAAGTCGCGGCCCGCTTCAGGGCCCTTGGAATTCACGTTGCGCCACGGATTGCCGCAGAAGTTAGCTAGTGTAGTGTCCCTTAAATAACTTTACAGTTAAGCCGCCTTCTTTTTTCCCTCGGGGCAGGGTGGATCTGGGCTTGATCTGCTCCATCTTGACCCGCGCCCGCTCGATCTTCTTGATGATGTC
>JBOIEG010000733.1:0-1159 GCA_050740915.1 Gammaproteobacteria bacterium
CAAGCCCCGCAGGGGCGAGTCTCAAGGATGAGACGAGCAACCGGAGTGTATAGTGAAATACATGAGGATCCCGAGCACCGCCGGAACACGATATCCCGAGCGCAGCAGATTTTTTCACTAGCTCTGATGCAAACGCCAAGACCACGGGTCGGCCAGCGGACTTTAAAGGTAACGAGATGTTGAAAAGTGCTTCTATCGCCTTTCTCACCACGGCTCCCCGCAGCGTGTCCGCGTTCCGGTCCCATTTTCTAACAGCTAACGGGTTGAAAAACCAAGCGTCACATCCTTCTGCCACCTCCCGAGTGGCGTCTCGCCAGCCTGCGAATGCCTTAAATCTGCGCGCATCGATAGCGGCATTTGGCGCGCTTGCGATGACTGTTGGGGCCGGGTGTGCGCCTGCGAAACGCATTCCTTTGGTCTACCAAATCGAGGTCCAGCAGGGGAACATAATCACTCAAGAAATGCTGGCTATGCTAGAGCCCGGAATAGACAAAGCTAAAGCGCGATTCATCATGGGGACACCGCTGCTCATAGACGCCTTCCATCACGATCGCTGGGATTACGTTTACAGCTTGCAAAAGGGAGGCGCGGATCGCGTCCAGCGCCGGGTTGCGCTGTTTTTTACGGATGACCGGTTGCAGCGCGTTGAAGGCGACGTCAAGCCAGCCTCGGGGGCTATCGCGGTCGAACCCCGCCGCGATGTTTCCATTGATGTCCCGGGCGAGGAACGCTCCAGCCTGATGGCGCGGTTGAAAAACACCGTGGGCCTCGGGGAACAAAAGGAAGCTAACACGTCCTCGCCTCAGGGTACCAAAAGCAAGAGCGGAAAGGGGTTTTTTCGAACCTTGAAGGAGCGCATCGGATTGGGGGGCGGCGACAAACCGGAGCACGACAAGGGCTCACCGCCGTATCAGGACCCAACAAACCCCGAAGGTCTCTAACAGAGACTCGTTTTTACTCGCTAGTGTAGTGTCCCTTAAATAACTTTACAGACTTTCCAGTGATTGCTATGGTCTCGCTCATGTCGAACACCCGCGTGGCGATCAAGTTGCAGCCGGCTGAACGCACGCCGCTGGAGACATGGGGATCCGCACACGGAACTCCGCAACAGGTGGCGCTGCGCTGCCGGATTATCTTGGGCGCCCTGGCGGGTCAGAAC
>JBOIEG010000734.1:0-1491 GCA_050740915.1 Gammaproteobacteria bacterium
CCGCGGTCGCCCTCAATACATCCGTCGGAAAGGCAAGGCCAAGGCGAGCGAAGTAGGCTACGGGATTTGCTCGCTGGCGGTGGCTTTCTATAGCTGGTCGGTGATGGGCAAGGCCAAAGCATCGGCCTAACAAGTCATTCAAGCCGAACCCGCTTCGCGGGTCGGCTTAATTCCGGCGTTAGGCGTCATAGAGAACTCTGTAAATGCTTGTCGGCGCTTGTCACTGCGGAGCCGTTCGCGTTGAAGTCCCGTTCCGGCCGCGGATGCTCACAAACTGCAATTGCTCAATCTGTCGGCGGTACGGAGTGCTTTGGGCTTATTACAAGGCCTCCAGCGTTAGAGTCATATCTGAACCCAGTGCCACGCAGTCATACTCTTGGGGTCGTAAGGCATTGAGGTTTGTACGCTGCAAGGAATGTGGCTGCGTCGTGAATTGGACGCGGGTGCGTCCACGAGAAGATAACTATATGGGCGTCAACGCGAGAAACTTCGAATCGAAAGACTTGGAGGGAGTACGAGTCCGCATGCTAGATGGGGCAGATACGTGGAAATACATAGATTGAGTGCCTTAATAGGAACTGCGTCTAAGGCAAGCTTGACACTTCAAACCTGGATGTCGAAGAGGCAGATGCCGCCCAACCAGCGGTTCAAGCCGACCGTCCCGCCGTCGCTTCGCTCTGGCGGGCCGGCGGCTTAACCTGTGCGTTGGGCGGCGAACGAAACGTACGCAGGGCAGCTCTGGAGTTCTGAGAACTTTTCTAACGGTTACAACTCACGGTGAACATCAGCGAGAAGGGCGAAGGAGACTATGAATAGTACGTTGAGCCACGTGCATAAGGGATTTGGCGTCGTAAGACCTTACCTTCATGGTCCGGTTGATTTGCCGGAGTTCTTGCAAAGGGCGTTCAACGCGGTCGAGGTTGAGCGCAACGAAGGTGGTCCCACACTTTTGCAGATCGGTGACTCCCTGCTATGGGTAGAGGCGGGCGACTTGCCACCCCATGTTTCTCCCTGGGTGGGGTCGATCTATGTCTACGTTCAGGACGTAGATGCCGTGTACGACCAAGCCATTCAGCTTGGAGCCAAGAGCATCTCCCCGCCTGAAGACAAGCCGTACAACGAGCGCCAAGCGGGCTTTTTCGACCGGGGAGGTAACACGTGGTGGGTGTCGACCTATAAGCAGATGCGCTAGCAATGTGCCTTGAAATCGACCGCCCAACATGCGCTCCGGCCGACGTCAAACCCGCTGCGCGGGCTTTCCGCGGCTGAGCTTCAGCGTTGGGAGGCTTCGGTGAGTGTGGAAACTGGTCTATCTTGATTCGGAGAAGCTCATGAGAAAGATTGTCCTGTTCATGTTCACTACTCTGGACGGCTTCATTGCGGGGCCCAATGGAGAACTCGATGACTTTGAGCCTGCTGAGGAGTCGAAGTTTGCCAATGAGTTTTTTGCTTCGGCGGATGGCATCGTGTTCGGGCGAAAGAACTATGAGG
>JBOIEG010000735.1:0-12223 GCA_050740915.1 Gammaproteobacteria bacterium
GAGGAGATGGGCCTCCTCGGGGCGGAGGTCTCCGCCTTGCGGCGGGCGGTGCGCGAGCAGGCGCGGACGTTGGCGCAGGCCAGCCTCGGCGCCGAGGAAAACCAGGCGGCTAAGCAGAACCCAAGTACCGAGGCCGCGACGCGGGAGGATGAGGTACGGCGTCACCAGGAGCGGATGGCGACGGTCGAGGCCGATTTCCGGCGCGAGCCCGCCGCCACACCCTGGTCAACCCGGGCCGAGGCGGCAGTGCAAGAGGCCCTGGCCAGCGACGAAGCGGCGCGGACCGCGGTGCGCAGCGTCGAGTGCCGCTCGTACACCTGCCGGGTGGAGTTGACCGATGACAACAGCGGGGGACTGGCCAAGTTCATACCCTTGCTCGGTCTGCAATTGGTGCAGACCCTGCCGAACATGAGCATGATGAGCACTCAGGTCGAGGACGGCGCGGGTGGGGAGGCCACGATCCTGTATCTAGAGTCTGAGTAGTTAGAATCTATTAAGAAATAACCTGTATATATATATATAGGGTCAGACACGATATTTTCCACTATTTGTATATATATAGGGTCAGACACGATATTTTCCACTATTTGTATCGTCGGCTTTGGAAGTGTCGGGTCTGATAATCCTCTAGCCAGCCTCCTCGCAACCAGTTGGTAAACTGGTTGCTCAGCAACATAAGAGGAGACTGACATGTCACATTACTGCGGAATAGATCTACATTCAAATAATCATGTGGTGGTTGTAATTGATCAAGAGGGTAAGAGGGTGTACGAGAAGCGCCTGCGGAACGACCTGAATTTAACCCTGCAGGCACTGATCCCGTACCATAAAACGTTGCAGGGAGTTGCGGTTGAATCGACCTTTACTGGTACTGGCTGGTCGACGGTCTGCAGGAAGCCGGGATTCCGGTCAAATTGGTCAACACGGCCGCGGTCAAACAATACGAGGCAGCTTGAAATACAGCGATGATCGGCACGATGCCTTTTGGCTCGCCCATTTGATGCGGCTGGGGCTCCTGCCGACCGGTACCATTTATCCGAAAGCGGAAAGGGCTGCTGGAGACCTGTTACGCCGAAGACCGTTTCCGGTTCGATCCGCCAGCAGCCAGTTGATTAGCGTACAAAGTCAAATCTGGCGTTCAACGGGGATTCGCGTTGCGAGTGAGGAATTGAAGAAGACGACGTTCCAAATCCCGCTGGCGGAGGGCTATACCCATCAGGCTATTTAAGCGGGTCTTACTGTTTACCATGCAGTTCGGCAGGAGATTCATCAATTGGAGCGATCGGCATTCGATGCCGTTAAGCTGATCGATGAATTCAAAATCGTTCAGACTACTCCCGGAATCGGGAAAATACTCGGTCTGACTGCCTTATGCTGGAAACGGGAGATATTCATCGTTTTGCAGGACCCGGCAAAACTACGCGTCGTATTGTCGTTGCGTGGATAGCGAGCGGCGCAGCAACGGCAAAAAGAAAGGCAGTGGCAACGCGAAGGCGGGCAATCAGTATTTGTCTTGGGCTTTTTCCGAAGCCGCCCATTTTGCGGTCCGGTATGAGCCACTGGCGCAACGATTTTATGAGCGCAAAAAAGCCAAGACCAACGGAATTATCGCAATCCGGGCGGTCGCCGGAAAATTGGCCCGCGCCACCGGCAGATGAGGTTGAAACATCAACAACCGTATGAGGCGAAATTGATGTTTCCCGGTTAAGTTTGGACGACGGAGGTGAACCAGAAGACAGGGTGTGGTATAATCAGCAGATCTGATTGGACACCTCCGTCGGCCATCGTGTTTGACGATACGCCCAAACCGTGAGCTGGATCGGGTCGGCAGACAGCGAAAAGCCGGGCCGCCTCGTTTCTGTAATTATTTTGAGACACGGTTGAGGTACATAGGGTCAGACACGATATTTTCCACCATTTGTATCGTCGGCTTTGGAAATGTCGTGTCTGACCCCATTTATGATCTTTATGATCTTGCCTGCACAATACGCCCTTGATCAAAATCCGGGAAAGATTGAGCTGAATTGCTGAAGTCGGACTAAAGCAGCCCATGCTCGGCGAAGGAATAGCCTTCATCGTCTCCCACAGTATTGGGGTCACAGTGTTGGGGCCAGACTAGACTCCAATTATTTTTTATTTGCTTTCCTTTCTTGGCCGCCCCTTTGGCAACGGTGCCATTCGCCTGCTCACCGCAGCAGAAATTTTTTCCATGAAACGATCATTGCCCAATACCCATCCTTTATTGGTTGCATCGCGGATAGCAATTAGCTCAGACCTACTCATATGCGCTTTAAACAGCGCCTGGTAAGCCGCTTGTCTTTCTCCCTGTTTTTGTCCCAAAGCATAATACAGAGCATGGTCGGTAATCAGCTTGTCGAACTTACCTTCGGCATGATAAAGGTAGCTCGACCAAGGATAATCACACGGATGCACCACCATATTTGCCCGCACCGGATTGAGTTCTATGTAGCGGTAACAGGTGAGCAGATAGCTCTCGCTGTCGATCAGCGTTGACTTGTAACGACCTTCCCACAGTGTGCCGGTACGTTTTTGGGTGTAGTTGAAGTATTGAACATAGCGCCTGCCCAATGACTGAAGAGCCTTACCAATACTCTCCTCTCGCTCTGGCGTCATCAGTAGATGAACATGATTTGTCATCAGCACATAGGTATGTATAGCGCAACCGTGGCGAACCGCTGCATCCTGGAGACAATCGAGAAAAAAGCGGTAATCCTCCTCGGCAGCAAAAATTATACAGCGGTTATTGCCGCGCAGAATGACATGTTGCGGTTGGCCGGGTAGATTATAGCGAGGAAGTCTTGCCATGGAAGAATCGCGTGGATTATAATTTGACACGGAAGTATAGTCCAGACAACTGATTAAGTCGAGTCTGACCCCATTTATATCTTTATATGACCCCATTTATACACATTTATACATAACCAACTAAGAAAAGGTATACCGATGAAAACTGTAAAATCCAAATTATTGCTGTACGCGATGGGATGTGTCCTCTTCGTGGGTTCAACAACGGCGCACGCTGTTAACAGCTATAGCGGCCGAGCGTTCGTTCTGCAAGTAAAGGTCGTAGGTCTTACCGATCTCACGCTGGTGGACACAGGTGAATTGCCGAGCACAGGGGGCATCCGGGAAGCATCGCTTCCCACTATCAACCTCCTGGGCATCGTTGCGGACTTGCTCCACGCCAAGACAAAGGTCGGTGAAGGCGGGCGGTTGGCCACCTCATTCGCCAGAACGGGCAGGTTTGGCCTCGACGTCGCCCTACCTGTACTACCTGTACTACCGCTATTAGGCGGCTTGCTCGACGTGTCTGGCAAAGCCGCTAGAGCCAGGGCGAGGGCCAGATGTGTGAACGGGTTGCCTCAACTCAGTGGCAGATCGGTAGTCACTAATCTCAAAGTCCTCGGTGTGCCGATCAGGGTGACCCTTGAGCCGAATCAGACGATCGACGTTCTTGGCCTCGTCAAGGTGATAATAAACGAGCAAGTACGTAGCATCGGCCCATTTGGCGATACGGGTGCAATCACCGTCAATGCCGTGCATATTACGGTAGCAGATATTCTACCGATTCTTCCACCAGTCGCGGAAGTCATCGTAGCTTCGGCGCACGCTGACATTACCTGCAACTAGGAGCAACTGCGCGCGCCGTCAAGCATCGCAAGTTGAATCGCAGGCCCGAAGAAGAGTCTGATTTTTGATCATGGCATTGAGTATTGTCAGCAATTTTAGCGGCATATGGGGTTCGGTATATAGGATCGGACACGACATTTTTCCGGTAACAATGTTCCTTGCCGTCTTTAAACCGTTTCTTGGCACGCAAAACATACCGTATACTTGTCACGGCCATAAATAACCTTTTTTAATCCTCACCCCCCTCCCGAAGGGGGAGGGGATTTTCGGAATGTAAATTTATGACCGTGTTGGGTAAATATGGCAAAACCTTCCCGCTTAACTGGAGATACGAAAATGAAATCAGCAATCACACTCGGTGTAGCATTGACCGCCGGTCTGTTAGGCGCCCTGGGCGCGGCCCCCCAGGCCTTGGCCGGGCGTTACACCAACACCTCGGGGACCATCTGCAAGAACTACAACGCCGGCGAGGCCACGTTGATCGACTACTTTACCAATGGGACGCGAAGCTTAAAAAGCGGCGAGACTGCCGTGATCTGTCCTTTGTCCAGGAATACGAAGAGAACCCTGGGGGCCATCGTGTACGTGGATATCCAGCACAGTAGCAGCGCGACCACCGACTGTAATGCCTACAGCTATAACTTTAATGGCGATTTGCTCGGGTCCGCGGATGGATCTTTCACGGGCACAGGCTTTCAGGAGATCGTCATTGACCTCTCCGGGGCCGGTAAGAGCGCTGCGTTTAGCGACTACAGTGTGTTGTGCTACATCCCGGGTGACTCCGTGGGAAGGGTCTTGGGCGTTGACTTGGAGGAGCAGTAAGTCCGACGCCGATTAATTAGCAAAAATAAGGAACCCGTACCATGAAGCTGTCCTACCTTACACTGCTGGGCGCCGCGGCGGCGCTACCCTTGGGGACCTACCTCGCCTACCGGGCCGGCGATCCGCCGGTCCCCGAGGCCATCGAGCCTCTCGCAGCGGCCGATAGCGGCGGGACAGCGGATGGAACGCATGGGGATATGGCCGCACTGAAGGAGGAGATGGGCCTCCTCGGGGCGGAGGTCTCCGCCTTGCGGCGGGCGGTGCGCGAGCAGGCGCGGACGTTGGCGCAGGCCAGCCTCGGCGCCGAGGAAAACCAGGCGGCTAAGCAGGACCCGAGTACCGAGGCCGCGACGCGGGAGGATGAGGAACGGCGTCACCAGGAGCGGATGGCGACGGTCGAGGCCGACTTCCGGCGCGAGCCCGCCGCCACACCCTGGTCAACCCGGGCCGAGGCGGCAGTGCAAGAGGCCCTGGCCAGCGACGAAGCGGCGCGGACCGCGGTGCGCAGCGTCGAGTGCCGCTCGCACACCTGCCGGGTGGAGGTGGCCGATGACAACAGCGGAGGACTGGCCAAGTTCATACCCTTGCTCGGTCTGCAATTGGCGCGGACCCTGCCGAACATGAGCATGATGAGCACTCGGGTCGAGGACGGCGCGGGTGGGGAGGCCACGATCCTGTATCTAGAATCTGAGTAGTTAGGATCCGTTAAGAAATAACCTGTGCAAATTGATTCAATTTGGTCTGATGCGATAGTTCCATTCTCCGTGGAACTCATCCCGTTCGAGACGAATTTTTGAAAAGGTTGCGTCAGAAACGATCGCGCCCTTGGGGTATTCTTGGGTGTCGAGTTCTGCCCGTACCGCTAATCCCGAACGTGTCGTCGCGTTCGCAATCAGACTCACGGTATATACGGTATATACGGTATATATATAGTATATATAGTATATATAGTATATATAGTATATATAGGGTCAGACACGATATTTTCCACTATTTGTATCGTCGGCTTTGGAAATGTCGGACCCTAATTTATGTGTTATACGTGATTACCTGCACTCCGCCCTGGATCAAAATCCGGGGAAAATTGGACTGAATTGCTGAAGTCGGACTAAAGCAGCCCATGCTCGGCGAAGGAATAGCCTTCGTCGTCTCCGACGATAAAGTGATCGAGCACGCGGATATCGACCAAGGCCAGCGCATCGACCAGTTTGCGGGTGATTTGCCGGTCGGCGTTGCTCGGTGTACAATGCCCGGATGGATGATTATGCGCAAATATAACCGCCGCGGCGTTCAGTTGTAGAGCAAGTTTGAGCACTTCACGCGGATAAACGCTGGTGCTGTCGATTGTACCCCGAAATAATTCTTCGAATTGGATGACCCGGTGCCGGTTATCCAAAAACAGGCCGGCAAATACTTCATAGGGATATCTTCGAAGTTGGGCGGACAGATAATCGCGGCTTTCCCGGGGATTGGTTAATGGATCGCCGCGCTGCAAGGTTTCTCGCAAGTGACGTCTGGCCATTTCGAGCGCCGCCTGCAATTGAGCATATTTGGCGTCTCCAAGTCCATGGGTTTGATTGAAGCGTTCGCGCCCGGCTTCCAATATCGCGCGTAGAGAGCCGTACTCTTTCAACAGTTCCCGAGCAAGGTCCACCGCGGTTTTTCCTTTGACACCGGTTCTTAAAAAAATCGCCAGTAACTCGGCGTCCGACAGAGCTTCCGCACCCCGGCTCAGAAGTTTTTCCCTGGGACGTTCGAAAACCGGCCAGTCTGTAATCCGCATTGCCTGATGCCCTTGAATATTTACACTAGACTTGTCGAGTCGAACCAAAGAGGATACATCGATAATCGAATCCTTGCCATAATTCAGAATTCAATGGTTTTTCTTTTTTGATTAGTCGATCGCGAATGTTTTCTACCGCTTGAAGCCAAGACCTTGACAATTCGAATGTTTGCATTGAACCGTGCGCAAACGGGAATTCTTCGTCCGCTCATTGGAACGCCCGGTGGCATCCTTATCTGAAAAGAATATCCTGCTCGGCGTAACCGGAGGCATAGCGGCTTATAAAGCCGCTGAGCTGGTCCGTTTGCTGAGCGCGGCAAATGCCTCGGTTCGCGTGGTGATGACGCACGCGGCAAAGTCTTTCATCGGTCCGTTGACCTTTCAGGCGTTAACCGGATACCCGGTTTACAGCGACCTGCTCGATGTCGATGAAGAAGCCGCAATGGGTCATATCCAACTCGCGCGCTGGGCGGACTGCATTGTCGTGGCGCCCGCCACCGCGCATTTTATTGCTAAAATGAGGTTGGGGCTCGCGGATGATTTGTTGTCGACCCTGTGTCTCGCGGCCGAAGTTCCGATTATAATCGCGCCCGCGATGAACCGCGCGATGTGGTCGAATCCGGCGACGGTGGAAAATATCCGAGTACTTATGCGACGCGGGATTCACCGGATCGGCCCGGAGCAAGGGCTTCAGGCTTGCGGCGAAAATGGTTACGGGCGAATGATCGAAGCCGATGCGATTTACCGGGAGATCCATTCGTTATTGACGGTCAAAGCTTGCTTGGAAGGCTTTTCTGTATTGGTAAGCGCCGGGCCGACCCGAGAAGCGATCGATCCGGTGCGCTATATTTCCAATCGAAGTTCCGGGAAAATGGGTTACGAAATCGCGAGGGCGGCTAGCGAGGCCGGCGCACGGGTGACTCTCGTGAGCGGGCCGGTAAACTTAGCCGCGCCGAATCTGGAATCGATCGTTTACGTTGAGAGCGCCGCCGAGATGTACAGGGCCGTAATGGAAAAAGCCGGCTTCCATGATATTTATGTCGGCGCGGCCGCGGTTGCCGATTATTCACCGCTTGATGCGGGCGGGCGGAAGATCAAAAAAAACGAAAATAACCTGATCCTTGCCCTTAAGCCTACCCAGGATATCCTGGCAAGTGTGGCCGCGTTGAATCCGGGCCCTTTTACGGTTGGATTCGCGGCGGAAACGGATAACCTCGAAGATTATGCAAAAATGAAACTCGAACGCAAAAAACTGGATATGATTGTCGCCAACCGGGTTGGCGGCCCGGAAAGCGGCTTCGAATCGAATCATAATGCCGTGACCGTGTTCTGGAAAGATGGACAGACCCGATGGGACTTGGCGCCTAAAAATCAATTGGCGCGTAAACTGGTCAAGCTGATCGCGGAACGGTTTCTGTACTCCAAAAATCAAGACAAGGCTTGAAACAAAAAATACAGTTAAAAATTCTGGATCCCCGGCTGGGTCGTCAGATTCCAATGCCCGCCTATGCGACGGACGGGGCGGCCGGTCTGGACTTGCGCGCCTGCATCGATAGCCCCTTCACGCTCGAACCCGGCTCTTGCGAACTGATCCCGACCGGTCTCGCCGTGCACGTGAAAGATCCCGGGCTTGCTGCGGTATTGCTGCCACGCTCCGGCCTGGGGCATAAGCACGGCATTGTTTTGGGTAATCTGGTTGGCTTGATCGATTCGGATTATCAGGGACAGGTCTATGTCTCGTGTTGGAACAGAGGAATCGAACCCTTTACGATTGAAGCCGGGGAGCGCATTGCGCAAATGGTTTTCATTCCGGTGGTTCGAACTGAATTTGAATTCGTCGATGAATTTGAGCAAAGTCACCGCGGTGATGGCGGTTTCGGACATAGCGGACGTAATTGACAGGCCACAAGCGGGGAACTTCCTGAACACTGAATTATTGGTTGCCCGAGCAAGCCGGTCGTGGCATCCTGGCATTATTCATGGTTAGCTTGACAAGCTTGGAAATGACCGGGACCTTGAGGCGTCGCGTATCGCCGGTTGACATTTGTTTTCACAGAAAACTCGGACTGCATTTTTAACGTGAAAAAGCCGTTTTAGACAACGCGCCTGTAACCGATCAATGCGTTCTAGAAGATTTATACGATGAGGACCTGGCCGTTGCCTGAATTAAATTTACCATCTTCGGATACAAATTGTGGGGTTGACCGTAACGCGGGAATCGAGGTTGAAAGCCGGCTTCGGCTTTCGCCGACAATTTTTCGAGCCTACGATATTCGCGGGATTGTCGATGATACTCTGACGGAAGCCGCCGTCGCTCGGATCGGCCAGGCACTCGGAAGTGAAGCCCGGGATTGCGGGCAGGAAACGGTCACCATAGCCCGTGACGGACGTTTATCGAGTCCGCGCCTGGCCAACGCGCTTGCCAAGGGTTTACAGAGTACCGGCTGTCATGTCGTCGATCTGGGTATGGTTCCGACACCCGTATTGTATTTCGCAACCCATTTTCTGGAGACTCGTAGCGGAGTCATGGTCACCGGGAGCCATAACCCATCGAATTACAATGGCCTGAAAATGGTGATCGATGGCGAAACCCTAGCGGGTGAACGGATCCAGGAATTGCGTCATCGCATCGAAGTCTCGAATTTTCGGGCCGGAGAGGGTTCCTTGGAAAGCCGGGATTTGGTCCCCGATTATGTCGGTACAATCATTGATGATGTGCAGCTCGGCAGCCCGCTGAAAATCGTGGTGGATTGTGGCAATGGAGTAGCCGGTAAACTGGCCCCGGTGCTTTTACGCACCTTGGGTTGCGATGTGATTGAACTTTATTGTGAAGTGGACGGTAATTTCCCCCATCATCATCCGGATCCGGGCAAACCGGAGAACTTGCGGGACCTGATCTCCGTAGTCAAGACGCAAAACGCGGATCTGGGGATCGCATTCGATGGTGACGGAGACCGGCTTGGCGTGGTGGACTGTTCCGGAAAAATAATCTGGCCCGATCGTCAGATGATGCTGTTCGCCGCGGATGTATTGTCCAGGCAGCCGGGTGCGGATATCATTTTTGACGTCAAGTGTTCCAGAAACCTGGCCAGGGAAATTGTCAAATCGGGCGGTAGACCTTTGATGTGGAAGACCGGTCATTCTCTGATCAAGGCAAAAATGAAAGAAACCGGAGCTGCGCTGGCCGGCGAAATGAGCGGTCATATCTTTTTCAAGGAACGTTGGTTCGGCTTCGACGACGGTCTTTATGCCGCGGCGAGATTGATCGAAATCATGTCCGCCGACCCCAGGTCCAGCAGTGAGATTTTTCAGGATCTGCCGGACAGCATCAATACACCGGAGCTCAATGTATTCCTTGAAGAAGGTGAAAATTTCAAGTTTGTCGAGAAATTATTGGAATCGAATCCCTTCGCGGACGCGCAGATTACCGATATCGACGGCCTGCGCGCCGACTATCCCGAGGGTTGGGGACTGGTTCGCGCCTCCAATACAACCCCCTCTCTGGTAATTCGCTTCGAAGCCACTGATCAACAAGCGCTTAAAACCATCCAGGAACGGTTCAGGGTTGCGATGACCCGCGTGAAATCCGATATTCGATTACCCTTTTAAATCCATGGATAAGCAAGCGACATTACAACAAGGCGCCGCGATGGAAATCGCCCGGGTTCTAACCGAGGCATTACCCTATATCCGCAAATTCCAGAACAAAACCATCGTGATCAAATACGGCGGCAACGCGATGATCGATGAAGAACTGAAAAGCAGTTTTGCGCGCGATATCGTACTCATGAAACTGGTCGGTTTAAAACCGGTGATCGTTCACGGCGGCGGCCCGCAGATCGGCAATCTGCTCGAACGGCTCGGTAAAAGCAGTGAATTTGTCGATGGTCTGCGAGTAACCGACCAGGAAACCATGGATGTGGTCGAGATGGTTCTGGGCGGTCTGGTCAACAAGGAAATTGTCAATTTGATCAATGGCCACGGCGGACGCGCGGTCGGATTGACCGGGAAAGACGGTGATTTCATCAGGGCCCGGAAGATGCAGTTGAAACCCGGGATCCGGAAGCCGGGCGAAAGCGCTCCGGTCGATCTCGGTCAGGTCGGTGAGGTCACCAGCATCGACCCCGAAATTGTAAAATTGCTCGGTGACAGCGATTTCATTCCGGTCATCGCGCCGATCGGAGTCGGCGATGACGGGCGCTCCTATAACATCAACGCCGATCTGGTCGCCGGAAAGATCGCCGAGATTCTGAAGGCGGAAAAATTGATGCTATTGACCAATACACCCGGGATACTGGATCGCAACGGGGAACTTGTGACCGGTCTATCACTCGCCGAAATCGATACATTGATTGCCGAAGGCACGATCAGCGGCGGCATGATTCCAAAAACAGATTGCGCGGTGGAAGCATTGAAGGGGGGGGTGAAATCCGCTCATATTATCGACGGGCGCACCAAACACGCGGTGTTGTTGGAGTTGTTTACCGACCAGGGAGTCGGGACTTTGCTCGTAACCCGGTAATTCTACTTTGTCAGATTCGGCTCATGGTGCTTGGTGATGACCGTGATGCTTATTTCGTGGGATATCGGTAATAAGCGATTGCCGCAAGGAGCGATCATGGATGAAAATGTCAACGGCAGCGACCGCAGGCGGGAGTCGGAGGGGTTCATAGTACCGTTCGAGTTCGCGGGACAACATAACCCCGGACGAGGGAAGGGACCCTACTTTGTTCGTGCAACCGAAGAGCGGAGGATTGGGGGATTGCCATGTTGCTAACTGCCCCCCGGATACGATCAGGACGCTACAGAGGAAGCTGTATGCCAAGGCCAAGCAAGAACCGACCTACCGCTTTTACGCGCTCTACGACACGATCAGCCGTGATGAGGTCCTCAATCATGCATGGCGGCTTGTGCGAGCTAATCGAGGCAGTCCCGGTGTTGACGGGGTTCGCTTTGAAGCCATAGAGCGCGGGATCGGGGTAGACACGTTTCTGCGGGAACTGGCCCGTGACCTGAAAGACAAAACCTACCGAGCCCAACCCGTGCGGCGTGTCATGATTTCCAAAGTGGACGGCCGTCAGCGTCCGCTGGGGATACCGACGCGGCGAGACCGGGTAGTGCAAATGGCGGGGAAGCTCATCATCGAACCGATAGTTGAGGCCGACTTCTGTCCGCATTCGTACGGATTTCGGCCAAGGAAATCGGCCCACGATGCCGTGGACGACATCGCTAATGCGCTGTGGGCAGGCTACACCCACGTCATCGACGCCGACTTGTCGAAATACGTTGACAGCATTCCGCACGCCAAACTGATGGCCGTGGTGGCCGAGCGTATTGTCGATGGGGGGATAGTACACCTCATCAAACAATGGCTCAAAGCCCCGGTCATCGGCGAAGACGACAACGGAGTGAAGAAGACCGTGGGCGGCGGAAAAGCCAATCGCAAAGGTACGCCGCAAGGGGGCATGATCTCCCCGCTGTTGGCCAACGGCTACCGGCATATTCTTGACCGGATATGGCAACGGCGGTGCCTGAAAGGAAATCTGTCAGCGCATCTTGTGCGCTACGCAGATGACTTTGTTGTGATGTGCCGAAAAGAGGTAGAGGAACCGCTGAAAGTGGGGCGTCATGTGCTGGGACGACTGGGCCTCAGCCTCAACGAGGCCAAGACTCATATCGTGGACGCCACTCAAGCGAGCTACAACTTCCTGGGTTTCACGATTCAGATGAGTCGAGGGGCCGCTACTTTCAAGCCGTACCCGAATGTCCGACCGGCAGACAAATCGCTGAAGAAGATCAAGGCGAGGCTGACGGAACTGACGGGAAGGAAACTGACCGCCATCCCCTTGGGAGACATCATGGGAAGCGTGAACCACAGCCTGAGAGGCTGGGCGAACTACTTCCACTAGCGGAGCTCAAGTCTGGCGATGAGCAAGGTCAGAAACCATGCGGAAGACCGGTTGCGAA
>JBOIEG010000736.1:0-3957 GCA_050740915.1 Gammaproteobacteria bacterium
AGCAGGTAGGGTGTGTCACGATCGCATTGACGGAAGTGGCTCATGCACGCTCGCTCATTGAATCCATTGCCGATCCGATCGGTTTGCACATCAAAAGTTCCGCCTTAAGTCCGACAGGCTCCTAGCCGACGATGAAATCTCGCGTGCGCTGGGTGGAGGACGCCTTGTTTTTGGGGGAATCTGGAAGTGGCCATACTATGGTCATGGATGGTCCTCCGGAAGCGGGGGGTCGAAATGTCGGGATCCGCCCCATGGAAATGCTGCTTTTGGGCATGGGGGGATGCACGGCGTTTGATGTGGTCTCCATACTGCGTAAGGCCAAGCAACAGGTGACTGCCTGTGAAGTTGAGCTAAGCGCAGAGCGAGCTGAGGAATTTCCCAAAGTGTTTACCCATATCCACGTGCGTTTCATCCTCAGCGGACGATCCTTGAAACCGACTCAAGTCGAGCGGGCGATAGGCTTGTCGACGGAGAAGTATTGTTCCGCGTCCATCATGTTGGGTAAGAGCGCTCGTATCACGCACGACTTCGAGCTTCGCGAGGCGGACTGAGCACGACATTGCCGGGCTTCTCGTCGCACACGCAGCGCAGGTAAGCGTCCTCCAGCGTTGGCCCTTGGTATTGCGCTAAGAAGTCTTGAGGACTACCGGCGTAACACACCTGACCCTTCTGCAATACCGCCATGCGATCACAGAGTTGCTCCACATCGGCGAGCAGGTGGGTGCTGAAAAACAAGCTAAGTCCTTTGTCTTTGAGCCCCAGCAGATAGCGTTTGAACATTGCCCTCGCTTTGGGGTCCAGGTCGCTCATGGGCTCATCCAGGACAAATAACTCGCGCTCGCTCAGTAGGCAAGCCGCGAGCCCGAGCTTCTGCGCCATGCCCTTGGAAAGCTCCCGCACCGGTTTGGCCAGCGATTCCAAATCCAGATCTAAGCGGACGAGGACCTCTTCCCCTTGCGGCGCAGAGGGGCGCTTGCCATATAAGCGCCCCATATAGCGCACGAACTCCCACCCGGTGGCGAAGCTAGGGGGGATGAAACGTTCAGGTAAGAAAGCCAAGCGTGCCCGGGCGCCGGTCTGCCGGTGGTCGATCCCGAAGATCTGGATGGTGCCGCCATCGATGGTGCAGAAATCCAGTAACGCCTTTATTAGGGTGGTCTTGCCCGCACCATTGATGCCGACCAGTGCGATGAATTCTTGAGGTTCAACGACGAGGTCTACGCCCTCTAGTACGTCGTGGCGGCCATAGCGTTTGGCGACGTGGTCAAGCTGGAGAGCAGGTTCCACTTGCATGGAGAAGAAGCAGCCCTACTGAGCGGAACGCTTTTCGTGCTGCAATGAACTAATACAGGAAAACACCGTTACAATCTTGCGCATCGTTTGCGATATCCCAAGCGCCTGTGGCGACGCAGGTCGTCAAACCTTCAGCCACTGGATTGTATATGGCGCCGGTCGCCAGGGCAGCCCTGAGCACACCCGTTAGCGGTAGCCCGTCGTCTAACTTCGTGTCAAGCTCTTGATAGACCTTAACCGGTGCTTGGCGGCCTAAAGCGAGGTTTAGCCTGTTCGTGGCTCCGGCGCCCGAATAACTCGCTGAATGTGACAAGACCAAGGCTTGCCCGTATACGTTGCCCGGTGCCACCGTGGGAGCAGCGAGCGCGCCGGTACCGGCATAACTACCGTTAAGAAATCCAGCTCTCGCGAGGTGTAGCCACACGGCAGCCGCTTCTGCGGTTACGCCCGTGGCGTCTAGAATCAGGCTATTGCCGTTACCTCCAGGGCCCGTTGCAGGGCAACCGACTCCTAAAAACGTACATACTTGTGCGGCTGGTAGGTCGCCGGGGATGGCGCGATACCGATCAAGGAATCCGTAGTAAGCCGCCTGAACCGAGGAGTTCTGGTCCGCCATATTCCGTACCCGCGCGCTGGTGATCAGCTCCTGCCCTTTGAGGATCCCTCCCAGCAGCAGGCCGATGATGACCAGCACGATGGCGATTTCTACCAGGGTAAAACCGCCTTGTTGTGCCTTTGAATGGGTTTGAATCATATGTTCACCTATTTGCATTGATGGCGTGATGCCTGACGCAGATCGCGTGCCTGCTTTTATCTTATTGAATTCATGGATAATATTTTTCAAAGCGGGCGAATGGCCCTCCACGACTGTCGCCACTCGCAACACCATCGCTGAACAAACAACAGTTTATTCTTCAAACTTTAGGTAAAAATTAACCTCATTTCTGCTTTTCTTTCGGACCCGATCCCAGCCCCCGCAGGCGTCCCTCGAGAAAACGCAACTCGTGCGGATCGGTGATGTTGCCGTTCTCGATCAAACCCCCCAGCAACACCTTGGCACTTTCTACCTCTCCCATGTCTTCCAAGAGGAAGACCTGCATCTGCTGCGCCCAGTGCGGCACTTTGGTGCCAGTGGCGTAATCGGTTAATGCCTTGGCGTATTTCAAAGCGAGCGGTAGATCTTTGAGTCGGTGTTTGGCGACAAATGCGGCATGCGCCAACCATGGCCAGCGCCGGTTCGGGTCCAGCAAGAACTGCTGATACACGAATTCCAGCATCTGCCGCTGCTTGATCGGCACCGGCACCTCGGCGTACACGCGGCTGGCCGCAAGCAGCGGGTATTGGGTACGCCCGTCGAGCCGCAGGATACGCTCCAGCCAGTCGATAACCCGTCCGTAATCGAGCTCGCGAAACGGGATGCTGATCCCCGGTTGATTGTCGAATGCCTGCAGCCAAAGCATGACCAGTCGGGAGCAAACCAGCGGCTCGCCCAGGCTTGCTGCTTGCAGCAACCCCGTGTGGGGTGGAGCGGGAAGGCGTTCCGCCTTGGCCTGCCGGGGTGCTTGTGCCCCGTGCCAGGCGATTTGCAGGGATAGTCCTGCGAACAGAATTCCCAGCACCGTTGCTGGTACCGACAAGACAGATCGCTCCTCGGCCACAACGGTTAATAGTTCTTGCGATATAGGTCGAAAAGCCCGGCGCGCGCCAATAGCAGCAGATAAATCGCGCTTTGGATACCAATGTGTGCGAGCTCGGCTACGTCACCTGTGTGATACATTAGCCATTCGCTTAAGGTGAAGCGGTCAAGGCTAGGGAGCACGAACGCGAGGGCGTCGATCAGCCAGCCGATCACGCCCTGTGCGGTGGAACTGGGATCGATCAACGGGCCCTGTGCCATCAGTTGAATGGCACTGATGCTGCGTGCGAGGAAATA
The DNA here is from genome assembly GCA_050740915.1 of Gammaproteobacteria bacterium. Taxonomy (GTDB): domain Bacteria; phylum Pseudomonadota; class Gammaproteobacteria; order JBOHHR01; family JBOHHR01; genus JBOHHR01. The sequence continues at coordinate 3,227 of JBOIEG010000736.1, forward strand.
AAAAGCCGCTACCGCACTCAAGGCCAACACCGCTTGGTTAAAGGTGAAAAGGCACAATAGGCTAAACGCGCTGATCAGCAACAGCTCGCAGCACAGCGAGATCGTCCACAACAGCACCTGTGTCGCGGGCACGTAGATGAGTAGGGCCGAACCGACCATCACCGCTAAGGCTGCCGCCACCGTAAAGAACCCGCACAATCTGCCTGCGAAATACACCGCGCGGGGTACGGGCAACGACAAGACGAGATCTGCTCCTTTGTCGGTCTGTTCCCTAAGCATGCTCGCGGTCACAAAAAATGCGGTGATGAAAACCGCAGTGATGCGCAGCAGGGCGCCTAACACACCGCTTTTGATCTCCACACTTTCGGTGAGGGCGATCTCGCCCAGGAACTCGCTCAGGATCAAGCCGGCGACGAGGACGCATAACACAAGCCACAGCAAGCGGTTGCGCATGCCTTCCAGGACAGTGAACAAGGCGATGCTGAGGATCGTATGAAACATACCCGCGGGCTTATCAAGGGGCTAGGAGCCTGTCGGACTTAGGGGATCGTAGCAAGGCGGGTCGGAGATCGAGGACAGTTTTTGGATCATTTGAGGCGAATAGCGAGTTCTCATACGTAGGATCTTTAAACTTATTGAATTATAAGGGGAACTAACGAGGTTTCACTCGATCCCATAGAGCAATCAAGCACGATTGACTCTAGTCATAAGGGGGACCGAGTGAAACAACG
>JBOIEG010000737.1:0-3546 GCA_050740915.1 Gammaproteobacteria bacterium
CGCTTGATCCGCTCTACCATCGTGATAGCTTGTCGTTGTTTCACTCGGTCCCCCTTATGACTAGAGTCAATCGTGCTTGATTGCTCTATGGGATCGAGTGAAACCTCGTTAGTTCCCCTTATAATTCAATAAGTTTAAAGATACTACGTATGAGCAGTTGTTATAGGGAATAACGATTACGAGAATCTACCTTTACTAAAGAATGCCGTAGCGGATGCGCGGCTAATGGCAAAGACGCTGCGTGAACTACACTTTCATGTGGTATGCGTGCTTAACGCTGATCGTGGAGCGATGGGCGAAGCGATCAGCGTGATAGAGGAACGCCTTGTGAAGGACACTGTGGTCCTTTTTTATTTTGCCGGACACGGGTTTTCATCCAATGGGGAAAATTATATAGTGGCTGTTGACGCGCCCAAAATCACATCAGAGCGGCAACTCCGATTTTCATAGGTAAGAGTAGGAGAAATATTAGATGCTTTCTCTGTTGAGCCGACCGCCTCATCCATTCTGGTTCTTGACGCGTGCCGTAATGAAATTGAAACACCGATCGCTCGGGGAGGTAGGAACGTCGGAATCAAGTTCCTAAAAGGGTTCCAAAAGGCGCCTCAGACCAGCGGTGTTTTTATTGGATTCGGGACTGATCCATTTAATACAGCTTCTGATGGAGGGAACACCGGAAACGGGTTATTTACACGATTTTTCGCGGAGCAAGTGCTGGCTCTGGACAGATCAATAGATGCGTCCTTTGGCAAGACGAGCAAGTTGGTTGATCAGGAAGCAAAGAGACTAGGGCTCACCCAGGTACCGTGGAAGAGTGCGTCGTTAGACGTTGGGTCTACAGTTCTGAGAGTGCCGGTAACGGACGATGAAAGGACCGAAGCGGATTGGAATATCACGCTTCTGTTCAAAGGAAAACCACTATTCTGCAAAGCAGTAGACAGTTTCCTAACTCACTATGGAAGTAGTGAAAGTTCGCCGCAAATGGTTGCCATTGCGGACGCGAGGCAAGAGCAGGGCAAATGCCGCGAGCAGCGTGGTAGCGACGGTAATATTAGCTCGCTTGTCAACGAACTTCGAGACGCGAGTAGCCAGCTCGTTGGACGACTTGCTGCGAGTAGCGTAGACCTACGACAGGAACTGAAACTAATACCAGTTGGGGAGGGGGTAAGGATAAGAAGTGAACCGAGCGTTACGGCACCTGTGATTGGCCTCTCTTATCCACAGCAAGAGTTGTCGCTGTCGCGTGATGTAAGCGTTAAACCACAAGATCTATGGGTAGCAGTGGAATCATCCAAAGGCACAGAAGGATTCGTTAGCGCCAACCTGCTAACAGAAGCCAACGTTATTGATAGAGTTAGAATACCTGTGCGCACAACTAGCGGGTATTTGACACCGACCGCGATAAGGGACTTGAAGGGTATTATCGAAAGAAACGCCGGCACAACTTATTTAACGATGAGAGTGGCATCAGTAGCGTTTTTAACTAGCGATGAAGGTAGGCAGAAGAGCGCGAAGGAGGCGTATGGGCTTGCGATTCGTGTGTTGAGACAGTTCGCTTCCTTCGGAGTGGACCGTGGGAAGCTAAAGGTAGAGTTTGGTGTCGCTCCTCGGGCACCAGATTTGCGCGGTGATGATCTGGGTCAGATAGAAGTCGATCTATTGAAGTGATGAGGTAGAAATAGCGAAGTTGCCGTAGAATTTAGGAGCAGGAATACTTCAGGGCCAGAGACTGTGGTAAATCTTGGGCGTATCGTAATTTTTTGAGCAAAGCGAAGGGGCCAGTCGCTTACTTTTCTTTTGGATATCATCCTGGCCCTTTTCCCCCGACTATCATGTGTAACCCATGTCTCCAGACTTTTTGTTACCTATCTCTCCGAGCGCTCAGGCCGCTGGCTTAGCCACTTCTTGAAGGAAGCCTGGCTCTCACCTGATAGCTTCCCAGCCAACAACCCCTCAACACCAATATCCTCGTCGATACCTTCCCAATGCATACCCCGTCCTCCACCAATTAATCTCCAGCTGTTTCGTTCCATCTATGCTCAATGTATCCTCGGTTACCGTCCGTCCTCAGCGTCAATCTCAGGGACCGAAATAGTCATTCCAAGCCTCCAGTAATTCCCCTTGATTCTCACTGACGATATTCTGGATCCGTATAACTTCCGCTCGGTTAAATCCACCGCTTCTTGCAACCTGATCGGATCGAGTCAGAACTTTGCAAATTTTGTCATCTCGCCCGGCTTGGGTGCTGCACGGTCAATTGTGCCTGGATTTCTTCCAAAAACCGTTCGTACCTCAATACCTACGCCCTGACCGGGTCGATGCCGAATTTTTGCTCGAATGACGAAGTAGTCATGCCGGCCACCGTAAGTCTTCTTCAAGTCCGAGAATGCTCGATCAATTGCGCGATCTGTGATTCCCATCTTCCGGTGTCCCGAGTCTCACAGGCATCAAAAGGCTGTCGATTTAGCCCCCCGACGCCGCCGCTAACCGGCGCGACTGCAGGGAGTGTCTGCGTTGTTTGACTGGTTAGCCTCTGCCTGCTTCACAGGGGGAGAATGCTTATGCGGTTTACCCACGCTTCTGCTTCTGTCGCTGACCAAATCAACAGCAGTTCCTCAACCGCCGCCGCAACTGAAAGCGATTGCGGAATCACCAACAGCCCGGGGCTGGTCTCGCGGGCGACGAATTCAGCAAAATACAGCGGCATGGTTTTTCGATCATGGGTGACGAGCACTCGACCGTCTGTTGCAGCTTTTGCTAATACCTCCGGATCGGCAAGCCCGGGCAAACCCGTTGTCATAGCGGTTTGAAAATCGATGGCTGGCTCCCGTCGTATTGTCGCCAGCAGGATGATCTGGTTGAGATCGGCATCCGCTTGAAAGTGCACTTTCACGGGCGGGCGGGCTCATGCCACTCGTCGGCGTGCATCCGCAAGTTTTTGATAGAACATCGGGTCTTGCTCACGGGCGGCCTGGCGCATCGCCTCGAACTCCGCTTCGGCTGCTTTGAGATAGGCATCTATTTCTGATTTATTGGCAAGATAGAAGGTCAAGGCGCCGTACACGTGCTCCAGCGTTAGCACCGGGAAGGACTGCGCAATGCTTTCGGCCGTCTCGCCGCGCCAAAAAGCGTAAACGATCGAATCAAGCGACACGCGCGTACCGGCTAGTCGGTAAACACCGTCTATGTTTTCAACGTACTGCTTGTTCATGGGCTTTTCTCTCCGCCAGCTTGTCAATTCATTCTACCACCTGCGGCTGCCGACTCCCCTGCTTTGCAAGGACGATTGCGCGTGTTGGAAACAAAGCGTAAAAAGGGCCAGGCTCAAATTTCCGTCTCATGCAGGATTAATTGGAACAGATCACCTGTATTCATCAGCCTCGTCGGGTATTTCCCGCTCGATGACCACAGATCCAGATCTGAGAGTTTGTGAAAAAACCGTCGCGAGCGAAGGAAGGTCGCGTTCCGCCGGAGCGCAGGAACCGCAGTGTATATTGAAATACATGAGGATTCCAAGCACCGCCGGAACGCGAGATCCCGAGCGCA
>JBOIEG010000738.1:0-2699 GCA_050740915.1 Gammaproteobacteria bacterium
AGCAGGTAGGGTGTGTCACGATCGCATTGACGGAAGTGGCTCATGCACGCTCGCTCATTGAATCCATTGCCGATCCGATCGGTTTGCACATCAAAAGTTCCGCCTTAAGTCCGACAGGCTCCTAGCCCACAGACCTCAGATATGATGGACGATTCTGAGAACAGGACTTCGGGGCGTACACGGCGTAGTCCCGTAACCCGCCTACAGCGCGCGACTTGGAGGCTAGTGGATTCTGGTGGAGCCTGAAATCCATTTCACCCGAGCTACGGAAGTACTAGTGCCCGGCATCGCCGGTTAGCATCGGGAACGGATGCTCCGCGTGCCCGAAGACCAACGCTTCGAGGTGGTCCCCGACTGGATTTGTGAGGTGTTATCGCCCACCACACGGCCAAGAAAGATCGTACGCAAAAAATGCCTGCCTATGCGCGCTATGGCGTGAATTTCCTCTGGCAATTGTCGGAATTGTGGGTGGCGGCGTGACATCCTCCCTTGTTCCGGTTGCGAAGGCTGAAAGGCTCTCCACCCGGTTTGCAAGGTGAGGATCGATGATGGTGTGTAAAGGAAGACTGGATGTATATGACAGGCCTATTGGTAAGCACGGTATCGGCTCCGGCCATGATGGAATGTGCGCGTTCTGGTTCCTTATAGGGTGACGGCCTCGAAGGCCACTGCGCTTGACGGAATCGCAGAACGCCGGCCTCACCTGTTGTGACATCACCTGGTTCTTCACCGTCGCAATCTGGGGTGTGTTGTTTAACCGAATACGCTGAGACTCAAAAATATCCCGTCCCTAATTTCTCGTCGATCATGTGCCACTCGCTTTGATATAACCGGGTTTGCGGGTGTATAGCCGGCCGAAGTCAAGAGTGCAAGCGCACTCTCGGCGCTTCCTGCGAAAATTCAATTTCCCCACCGTTCATAGTGTGAATCGCTGCTTCGCGGGGTGCGTCATTGGATCTCGCGTATTTCCCAGGACACGACCTCTCCCGTCTCGAGAAGCTCAAAAAGGGTTCCGCTCGGTCCGAGTATCAGAAAATCCTGGATGGCCTTCAACCAGATATCTACGCGCTGCCGGATCGGAAGGTTTTGGCGGACACGGAAGATAATCACCACAGCAGGGTAATCCGCAGGAAGATCCTCAAATTCCGCGTCGTTCGTCAAAAAACATGAGTTTCTCTGAGAGTTTGTGAAAAAACCGTCGCGAGCGAAGGAAGGTCGCGTTCCGCCGGAGCGCAGGAACCGCAGTGTATATTGAAATACATGAGGATTCCTAGCACCGCCGGAACGCGAGATCCCGAGCGCAGTAGGTTTTTCACAAACTCTGAGACGGGATAGCTGCATGTTCCTTGAGGTGCTGGATAAAGAACGACGAATAACAACGAACCGAAAACAGGGTCAGTCATGAGTAATGCCATCGCCCGCAAGCTGGAGTCGATCCAGAAAAAAAGTGCCATGCGCTCCGTGGATGTCGCCAATCTCCTGGGAACACGCCCGGAAACCGTGTCCCGCTGGAATCAAGGCCGAGCCTTTCCGCGCCCTGATGCCCAGAAGCTCCTGCTTGACCTGGAATATATTGCCGATCAGCTTTCGGATTTCTATGAACCCGCCGATGTCCGGCTATGGCTGTTCTCCCGTCAGAAGCTGCTGAACGGGGAGATCCCTGCTGAACTCATCCAGAAAGGCCGCGCCAATGAGGTGATCGCCGTGATCGATCAGCTCCGCGACGGGGTTTTTATCTAAAACCGGAAGGGGCCAACCGGTTGATCCATGATCCCATCTTGATCGACCGGTTGAGCGAACTGCCGGTCGAGGCATTTGCAGGCGAGGTTCCAAAGCCGCTAAACCAAGCGTACGATTTCGACCTGCTCCACCAGGGGAGGCAGGCCCCAATTGTTCTAGCCCTTTTCTAGTGAGAAAGTGGAAGCAGAGAAAGGTCGAGGTACTTATTCGCTCCCGAGGAACGCATGTTATAAACCGGTGTGACCCATATCTCCCTCCGTCCTCCGGCCGTGCTACCGCGACTGCCCCTTCCCATGCGAAGACATTGTTAAACAGTAGGTCACCTGGCCGAATCTCAAAAAGTTTCTTGGAACCCACCTCGATACCCGCGAGTGGTGGTTTGTGGAAAGCCCCACGGCCGAACGAACGCACACCGAGCTCTGGGTATTCAGATTCTATGCTTATTGGAATTGGGCGGCGGACGATTGGTGCTACATCGCGCATTGGACGGTGTTGAACACCTGCTACGATCCTATTAAACGCGGCCAACAACATGCCCCGTTCATCTTCTTGTATCCTTTGCTTCAGCCCTTTGGCCTCTGCGATTATGGCGGCCATCTCCTCGATCCGCGCCACGATCCGCCGTTGCTCGGCTAGAGGTGGCAGGGGAACCTCAATTTCTAGGAAGCGTTCGGGACGGATGCGGTTCTTACCGCTTGTTCCCTGTGATTTCTCGTCACACTGCGACCAAAAGCTTTGTGTTTTCGTGAGCCAGTGTATCCAGCGTGGCTCCAGTCGCTCACGATGAGGCACAAACATGGGAAATTCGCCTGACCCGTAGCAACCAGCGAGGGGCGCTGAGAGTTTGTGAAAAAACCGTCGCGAGCGAAGGAAGGTCGCGTTCCGCCGGAGCGCAGGAACCGCAGTGTATATTGAAATACATGAGGATTCCGAGCACCGCCGGAACGCGAGATCCCGAG
>JBOIEG010000739.1:0-1279 GCA_050740915.1 Gammaproteobacteria bacterium
GTGAGCGTTTCGAACGTGCCTGGAAACTATTATCCAGCACCTACAAACGCACCATCGAGATCCCAGAAAACGTCGTGCTGTTTCCTAAACGAACCGTACATTGATGTGTCAGTGTCAGAGCTACACCCAACTCGTTCATATTCCATCCCAAGCGGCGAGTCACATTTGCCTGTCTCTGACAAGCATTCATAGGCTTTTAGAAACTGTGCATCCGGGCCGCGCGGTGCGCGCTTCGCTGTAGCTGTATTCAAGGTCTAGTCCTCTCTGTGTCAGGTATATAGTCGCCGCATGGTGACGGCTAAAGCAAACCGCTCATGATGTCCAACTATATCAGATTATGTCAGACACGTCAAGCACACTTCAGCTATCATACTGTCACGTCTAGCTAACTCGCCAGATGCGATAGCGAACCTCACCATTTTCTGGTACCTCTTTTTCCATGTAGAGCTTGACGCCGTAGTGCTCGGACCACCACTTGATCGCACTCCGCGCCTGCTTGTACCGGGCTTTGGGCACGACGAAGCTCTGTCCTTTCTTCATGTTCATGAACACGGACCACGTCCCGTGATACCTGGTCTTACGCATATCCGGTATGGGTACACGGTCCGTGATGATGTAGAACTCATCTTTAGCCGGCTCAGGCGGCTGTTTCTCTTTATCCACTTTCGCTTCCTCTCTCATAACGATGGTTTTGTCCTCCTTCCATTCAAGATACCGCGGTGCACTAGGACCGCTGCGGCGCGGTTGGAGTCTGCCTAGCCAGTGATGTTCAGATAATACCTTACTCCGGCAGAGTTTGCACGACTGTACCTTAGCCGCACCGCACACATTTGACTACTTCGGTATGCTCTGAATGTATCTAAGATCTGTCTGAGAGGCTCTAGAATCTACGAACGTAGTCTGACTAAGGCAATGTGACCTTGGCGACTGTATGTCGTCGATCCTAGGGCTTCTGGTGCGGCTCTCTCCCCGCCTGGAGCGGCTCTGAGCGGGGCGACGGAATCCAGGATCAATTCGACCATCGGTTCAATGTCCTAAGTAACTCCCATCCATGCACAGCATGCGAGCACAGACTGTGCCGAACTTGGTGGAGATCGCCTCCCACATACATGCTGGTCAGCCTTTGACCAGCGCTGGAACGCGTTGGGGGGACTCTAGGAGCCTGTCGGACTTAAGGCGGAACTTTTGATGTGCAAACCGATCGGATCGGCAATGGATTCAATGAGCGAGCGTGCATGAGCCACTTCCGTCAATGCGATCGTGACACACCCTACCTGCT
>JBOIEG010000740.1:0-1118 GCA_050740915.1 Gammaproteobacteria bacterium
GGTGTGTGGCAACAACAACCTCAACACAGGGCAGACCCATCTTGCTATACAGCTACGCAAACTCAGCGAGAACTGGCAAACACCTCCCTACACTAACTACCGCGCGAGCGGTTTAGTACGTCGACCCCTTCCGGACACTCGACTGACACTCGACCTCGGGGCGTGATTTTTCCTGAAAGCGGACGATGACCGCCGCGCTTAAGCCGCGCCTAAGCCGCGCCGGCCTCGAACAAAACCACACAGCGCCAACTCGTTTTACCCGGTGTCGGCTTGAGGCGCTGGTAAGGCCGGATCGTAATGCCCAAGCTGACGCAGCCGTCCAAGTTATCCCACTCTGCCCAAGATTCTACGATGCGCCCGCCGACGAAGCGGTAGATCGCTACGTAGGTCGCGCTGAGAACCTAACCTGATGGCGGGTAAGGCCCCTTGGCATCGCATTAGAGCTTCGACCAACCGATGGAAACAGTCTGGTCCATGGGTGGCTTCAGCGCGCCGGGTGTCTCGCCTTGCGCAACGCAATCCCATGCGTAGATAACTTTGCCGTTCAACTGCAACTGATAGTTTGGAAAGCCATCGTGCTCGCTTGATACCATGTACTCAATAATGCCCACCGAACCTCGAAAGCCCAAATAAATTTCCGCATTAATGTTCGGTGCGGCGCTCAGCAGTGGATTTCCTCCATCCACCTCCAAAAAGACGCCATGGCTGGCCCCAGCAGGGACACTCCATGCCGCATCCAAGTTTGACGTCGTTCGTTCAAGCTGCTTTGATGCAATCGCCTGTGCTCCAGCTTTAAGACTTCGATACCAATCCGGCTTGTCACCAACCGGCAAGGCGTCGTTCTCATGGTATTTCTTGGTCACCGACCAGGATGGTGTGGGCAAGGACAACGAAGCGGGTCCAGTCTTGGAGAGGTCGATGAAAGGCTCAAGGACCGCCTTGACGCCGCCACTGTAGGACCCCCCGTAACCTAGAACGCTATAAGTCACGACCTGAGAGTTTGTGAAAAACCGTCGCGAGCGAAGGAAGGTCGCGTTCCGCCGGAGCGCAGGAACCGCAGTGTATATTGAAATACATGAGGATTCCGAGCACCGCCGGAACGCGAGATCCCGAGCGCA
>JBOIEG010000741.1:0-1599 GCA_050740915.1 Gammaproteobacteria bacterium
AGCAGGTAGGGTGTGTCACGATCGCATTGACGGAAGTGGCTCATGCACGCTCGCTCATTGAATCCATTGCCGATCCGATCGGTTTGCACATCAAAAGTTCCGCCTTAAGTCCGACAGGCTCCTAGACCAACTCACAACATTCGTAGGCAAGTAAAGGAGAAGTTCAATGGCAGCAGTCGCTTGGTTACCCGACGCACAAAACGAGGTCTTCGCTGAAGACGAGGTCAAGATATCCGCTCTAGCGCAGATCTTCCGACAAGCCTTTTATAACGTACTCCACCAAGAGGATGGGTACTTCATAGTTAGCACCGATGGACCGACAGTCATGATCTTCTTGGATCACGACGCCAAACTCATCCGTTTCGCATCACTTTATCCCATTAAGGAATCAGCACCCCTGGAGCTTAAGCACGCGTACATCAACAAGATGAACCACAGGTTCATCTTGGGATGCTTCTCTATTCCGGAATCAGAGCCAGACCTAGTGATTGCAGATTACTCCCTTATGTACGAGAAGGGCGTCAAGCCCTTTCACCTTGTCTCTATGTTTCGCCTGTTCTTGCGAATCGTTGGCAGCGCAATCACCGCGCTTGAAGAAGGCGACCTTCTCGAAATTGAGTGAATGGTTAAAGCATTCTTCAGCCTGATTAAGATTCTTGGCTTCACCCACAACCCCTTTCGGCGCGCTGTCCATGGCGCGCCCCTTTTAAATGTAGGAGGCACTAACTGTGGCCAGACGCAAAAGCACCATCATCGATGGCAATGTTATCGTTACCGACTCCGACAGCTCCATCCGCACTGCCCTTGAACAGGCTGGCATGGAGAACCTACCGCCCAGCATAGTAAGCGGCGGTGAGATCATTACCGCAAGCGACTTTGATCGCCCAGTCCCAGCCAACGATATGCTGATCAATCAAAGGAGCATAAAAAAGGGGGCACTTCGAGACCGCCTGCTTGACAAGGAGTTCGAATTGATAACCCGCTTTCTCAGCGAGTTCCCCGGCAAACCTCGAGCTCTGGAGATGGATGACAACTATCTATTGATCGGCGCTTTTCCCCTCCCCGATTCCTACGCAACGGATCATGTCGACCTGTTGTTTGTAATCAGCGGGTACTACCTGGTGCCCCCTGCCGGCGTTCACATTCCCCGCGACACCCCCAACCGCCAACAGATCGCAGACCACCTTGGCGGTCACTTAATGCCCGGCACTTCCTCGCACTTGCTAGACCACATCCCCACAAGCTCCCGCAAATCTGTCGAGGAGCTTGCAGACCACTTTGATTGGGTGTGCTTTCACTACCAAGACTGGACGTGGAAATTTAACCCCCTCAATCTACTCTCCGGCGATTGCCTCTATAAGTTCATTGAGAACGTCTTTGCAGCACTCGCAGGCACACATAAATAGACGATCTAAATGACCAGACCTGCTCAGACCAAACCAGTTACCATCCGCTTCACTGCAAGGGCATACGAGCGGGTTAGAGCCTGTCTTTTTAGGGACGAGAACGAGGCTATGTGCTTTCTCTTTGCCCACGTGATCGACACCCCCAACCGCCGTATCTTTCTCGTGGATTACGTGGTTCAGCTAGATTCCACCT
>JBOIEG010000742.1:0-1803 GCA_050740915.1 Gammaproteobacteria bacterium
TGCCCTATGCGCTTCCGAACGTGCTGGTGGATTACGTCCGTCAGGAGCCGCCGGGTATTATCACGGGTTGGTGGCGCGGTGTCGGGCCTACCCACAACATCTTCATGGTGGAGAGCTTCATCGACGAACTATCGGCGGCTGCCCACAAGGATCCGGTCGAATACCGCCGCGCCCTGCTCGGCAAGTCGCCGCGCGCCCGGGCGGTGCTCGATCTGGCAACGGAGAAGGCCGCCTGGGGTCGGCCATTGCCGGAGGGCCACGGGCGTGGCGTATCCGTGCAGCACGCCTTTGGCAGCTATCTGGCACAGGTCGCGGAAGTAGCGGTCTCCAAGGAGGGCGAGGTGCGGGTCCAGCGCGTGGTCTGCGCGGTCGACTGTGGGATAATCGTCAATCCGGACACGGTGAAGGCGCAGATGGAAGGCGGAATCATCTTCGGGATCACGGGTGCCCTCTACGGCGAGATCACGATCAAGGACGGCCGCGTCGAGCAAAATAACTTCCACGACTACCGTACGCTGCGTATCAACGAGGCACCGGTGGTGGACGTGTATCTGGTGAAGAGTGCCGAAGCACCCGGGGGCATCGGCGAGCCTGGTACGTCAGCCATCGCACCGGCGGTGACCAACGCGATCTTCGCGGCCACCGGCAAGCGGGTCCGGAAGCTGCCGATCCGGATGACGGAGGCTATATGAAGCAGTCATTCAAGGTCCCAATCTTCGCTCTCGGTGCGGCGATTCTGAGCTTGGCAGGAGCGATGGTGGGCTCGAACTGGATTAGCGCGACGGAAGCCCCAGCCGCAACGACGACCGTTGCTGCATCTTCGGCAACGGGAGACGGAACTCTGTTCACTGCCTTCGTCTCGGTCTTACGCAATCCGCGGTGTATGAATTGCCATTCACACGGCGACTTCCCGCGACAGGGAGATGACGGCCATCAACACGCGATGAACGTGAGGCGTGGGCCCGACGGCCACGGAGTAACCGCGCAAAAGTGCAACACCTGCCATCAGGACCATAATCTCGCAGGCGCCAATATGCCGCCCGGTGCACCGCATTGGGGTCTGCCGCCGCCGAACATCCCGATGATTTGGCAGGGCCTCACCGACGCGCAGATTTGCCGTTCGTTAAAGAATCCAAAAGAAAACAAAAATCGTAACGTCCCACAACTCGTCGAGCACCTTGCAAAAGATGAATTGGTGTTGTGGGGCTGGAATCCTGGCGAGGGTCGAAATCCTGTTCCGATGCCGCACGACGAGTTCGTTACCAAGGTCAAAGAATGGCAGGCCGCCGGAGCACCCTGCCCGGCCGATGTCGGTAAGAAGACGAAGTCGTAAACGGCAACTTGGCATCGCGAGAACGTACATCAATCGCAGCGTAGGAGAAGGCATGAAGATTCTGTCATTTCTATTCCCAAACTTTACTGCACTTGATCTAATTGGGCCGACGCCGTCTAGGACCTCAGGCCAGGCGCCAAGGTCTCTCAAGGCCTGCGGAACTCGTTCTGGCTCCAGGGGATGCAGGCCGGTTTCAAAGGCGTCATCGACTGCATCAAGGCGTTTTCCGAGACTGACTTCACGGAAGATCTCAAGAAGTTCGATGTGCCGACCTTCATCATTCACGGGGGCGACGACCAGATCGTACCGATCGGCGCCTCGGCCCTGCTTTCATCCAAGCTAATAAGAACGCGCAACTGAAGATCTACAAAGGCGGCTCGCACGGCCTGTGCTCGACCCAAAAGGAACAGGTCAACGAGGATCTGCTCGCGTTCTTCAAAGCGTGAGCGAAATGTTCTGATGTAGTTAAG
>JBOIEG010000743.1:0-7746 GCA_050740915.1 Gammaproteobacteria bacterium
CTGTACTGGGAGTTCCATAAGACCCAAGAGCTCGCGCGTAATCATACCTCACGCTATGAGTGCCTACCCCTGCAGAAGGCTGCTTGACCACCCGTGAGCGTCGTTTTAAAAGAGCCGCACCCAAATCGAAACGTTTCGTTCTTGGGTGTATCTACGGTTTGGTCAAGATAACTTCACGTCCCTCCTGGGGTTGGTCTATCGGCTTGCCCGAGAGGCCGAGAAGGGCTGGCAACGCATCCGAGCTTGCGACGCCATCGGTCTTGGCGCGCTGCATAAAAGCGCGGGCAAAGTCTTTGATAGCTCGCGGGTTAGCCACCATGACCTCGATGGCATTGTGCCGCTGCAAGGCCAGGGCAAACTCAAGGCTGTAGACACCGGTGGCTTCTAGACACACCCGGGTCGCTTTTCCATGCCGGGTGGCCCATCGGATAAGCTGCCGATGCCCTTTGGCATCGTTGGCAAACCTCGCCAGAGGATACGACTAACCGTTGCGCTTCATCGCGCAGACCAACTCCTTTGCACTGACATCGACTTTGGGTAGCTTGTTTCATCGAGCCTTCTGGTATAGGTTGTAACTCCGGTTCCCCGACCTTGTACATTGGCCTACCGACCTTGTGATGCCGCCTCTCGGGCTTAGATACTCCACGGTATGGGCCAATAAGGCGGGGGGCCGATCTCTCGAACAAGATCTAAGCCTTCAGGGACCTGCGGCCTCCCCAGAGCATCATCAGTCTCCATCCCAGAAAGATGGAAAGCAAGAAAACAGTTGATTCCCAAGCTCTCTCATCCCAAAAGTTCAATGGTCTATCCTTCGTCGTTCGTGACATCCCTAAAGCGAGGCCGAATCTCGTGCAGCCCCAAAAAGACGATAAAGTTTCTATGAAAACCAATATACAAGGGAGCTGGAATTCATCAAGTATGCGCTGACGATGAGATATGGGCCGGGGCATCAAATAGCACAGCGGGTGGCGAAGTTGCCGACTATCGTAAAACGAGCGAAAGCAAAATTAGCGGAGTTATTCGGATATTATTGGGCGTTTAGATCCCCAGTGTACCGATAATGAACTGTAGGTCTACAACGGGTGCTTGCAATGGTCTAATTCTCGAATGCGAGGGTCGACCCTCCTTTTGATCCTTCACTTTTTTGATCAACGGTCATAAGTAAGAGTGAGGAGGGATTGCCCACCCCCCCCCCCGCGTCAACAGGAACATGCTGACATTCTTACAGCGAGAATTTCGACACTGGTATGCCTCTGGCCCAAAGTCGAATCGGGCCGTCAGACGATACGGTGATAGCGATCGTGGTTGTCGGGTACGCCCAAGTAATGCGAAGGGCTTTCTGGTGTCTGGTTCCAAAGCGATAGACTGCGTCTATAGATTCGATTGTTGGATAGCTCTGCTCGGCAACTTCCCAAGCTTCAACAAGACTTGTGTTCAACCCTATATTACCTCCCGCTCCCGACACGAAGAACTCGAGGAATGTCTCCTGTGGAACATGCAGGAATTGCCGTGTGCTATACCTACCCGTAGAAACATCCACGTATGTTTCTCCGTCCAAACCCGCGAGCGTGGCAAGTGTTTCTACCGCGATATCATCAAGAGGCCCGGCGTTGGCGCTCCCCCACACCGGCGCCATTGTGCTTTTTCTCGGGATCTCACCCTCATTCCCCGACACCAAGAAAAATAGAGCGCCGTAACCGCGCTGCGCGACGCAAAGGACGGTATCGCACACCTGCTGCACTCTACGCATGGAGGCGTCGTCTAACGCGTCGCCCCATGGCAGCTCTTTGATCTGGTGACTTAGAGAGTCACTTCCTCCTATTTCGCCAAACCCAGTGCCGGTTTCCCAAATGTTGCCGTCCGAAAACGCGACTTTCTTGCCTCCCAGGTAGAGCCTTGCATCCCGAGCGCGCACGTACACAGCCAGAGCATTTGGGTCCCCAGTTGTGAAGCCCTGCAAGAACGCATCGAGCCGTCTCGATTCGAACGGCACAAATTCCACGATGGCGTCGGGACCAAATCGCGGTGCGATGGGTCGGAAGTACAGGGCATGACCAGGCTCTTGCAGCAACAGCGCATTAGCCTGAATTGAGAACGATATTGCCCCAAGAATCTTATCCTCTCCACAGTCAGCTATATCCGGGAAGTCACGAGGATCCAAAATCTGCTTCTGGAGAAAAATCCACGGTCGTTGCGCAGCCTTAATGTGGTAGCGGAGCATGCTCGCTTCCGGAGCACTGAGAATGATGAAAGACAATTGTTTGCCTTCATGTCTAGCGCCGACGAGCCTCATGGTAAGCTGTAGGAGGCTGCAAACGTTTGGTACAACCTTATACGGCAGAGGAACATTGTCTTCTTCCCACTTCGGATAAACCGTTTTGATCGCAGACTTAATTTCCTTATGTCTTTCCCTTACAAATCCTGCAATCCTACTCACCGCATTTTCGATTTCCGTTTTGAGGTTTCCCGGGTATTCCGCGTTAATTTTTTGCGCCACCAGCTTGAGCACGTCCGGATCTATCGGATTATTGGAGATCGCTGTGACCGCGGAGCTTGGCACGGGAAGACCGGCTTGTTCCAGTTTGGCAGCATACGGCGGGAGTATCGGAACTGTGGCCCAATAGCGCCCGAACCCCTCCAGAAACATGAATAGAGCTTGAAAGGACCTAAGCCAAGTTGGCAATAACGCGAGAATTTGAGCCGGGTGAGGTTTAGCCTGTTGCAACACGTACCTTCCGAAGGAAAACAGGAACGCTGGCTCGTGCTCAACAAGCTTGCGCTCTGCGTCGGCAACGAGGGCCTGTACCCCTTCGAGTTGGCGCCCTTCGACTCGGTCCCGGCATCGATACTGGTAACGAAGATCTCGCCTGTGGAGCCCACGGCCAGTCCAACCAAGGATAGGGGACCGTCCGGTTCCTCCGGCCCTTGCGTAGGGTCACCGAAATCACTCAGCAGGCTGCGCGTGCCCTTCGCCGGATCCACACGAAAAAGCGCGCCCTTGGACTCGGTCCCGGCGTTGGGATCGGTGACCAAGATCTGGTCGGAAGCCTCGATCGCAACACCAAAAGGATCGGCCCCTTGCGGGCCTTGGCCTGGGTCACCGAAGTCACTGAGCACGGTGCGTGTACCGCTCCCCGAGTCCACACGCCACAATGCGCCTTTCGCTTCCGTCCCGGCATTGGTGTCGGCGATGAGGATCTAGCCTTTGCCATCCGCCGCCACACCCCCGATACCGCTGTTCGGGCTATCTTGTGGGACGCCGAAATCACTCAAGACCGTGCGGGCCCCGCTTTTGGCGTTCAGGCGAAAGAGCGCTCCTTTCGCATCCGTCCCGGCGCCGGGATCGGTGACTAGGATGGCGCCCTTCGGTTCCACGGCGACACCGAATGGATTTGTCCCCTCTTCGCCTCGCGCAGGGTCACCGAAGTCACTTAACAGGCTACGTGTCCCGGTCCCTGGATCGACTTGGAAGAGTGCGCCCTTGGACTCGGTGCCGGCGTTGGGATCGGTGATCACAAGCTGGCCCGACGCCTCTGCCGCCAGCCCGAAGGGATCTACCCCTTGGGGGCCTTGAGCTCCGTTACCGAAATCGCTCAGCAGGGTGCGCGCTCCTTTTGCTAGGTCCACACGGAAGAGCTTGCCATCCCCCTTCGCTTCCAAGTTAGCGGGGTCAACGACCAGGAGGGCATCGGCTGCGGACGGCGGTTTGCAGGCCGCCATGAGAGCGGCCAATAGACTGGTTGCCAACCGCACCCGAGTGGTCATAGCGGGGGTTCGCGTGGCGCGAGCATTCGTCGCTGTGGGTGTGTGGCGTTGAATTATCGGCCTCATCGGCTTTTCTCCTGGCGGATAACCAGGTCAGCCTATAGTGCTGCGGCACAAGCGTCAAACAGCCGTCGGTAATGACCCACTGGTGGCGATGCTCTGGTCTAAGAAGCGCTTAAGACCGCTGGTGGATGTGAGCGAGGCCAAAGAATAGACTGGGGCGATTTGATCCAGACGTGTTACGTAATCTGCATGAAGCTCGCAACCTCCCTATTTGTCATAGTGCTCATTGCCATCGGCGCATTGTTATTTGTTAGTGGGCCGCTGATCGATCGGGGAGCTAATGCCGAGCTTTGTGATGCGGCCTATGCGCTCGTCAAGCGGCAGGTCCCAGACGATGCCGTGCGGCGAAAAGGCGAATGCTTGGTTGCCGGCTCTGGCGCCCTCCATACTGTTCACTGGGCCTACAGCACGGCGACTTCGCGGGAAAGGGAGATGCCGCCGATCGCTTATGAAGCAAAGGTGGCCCTTGACGGCAAGACCTATCACTTGTGCTCGCTAAGTTCCTTGAATTTGAAACGAAAGCAGGAGTTCCATCACCCGCTCTGCACCAAGCGGAGCGCGCCTTGACCGATACGAAAGCTGCCTAACTAAGGCAGCGAAGGCTGCGTATATTCAGGCAGCGCCGGCCAAGAACAATTGTTTGGGACCTTGCTTCCTTTAAGCATCTGGTGTCGTCTATGTTGGATACAACTCCCGCACGCTGCGACGTCTCTCTGTGAGAGAATGTTCCTGAGCTGATTCGTCGTCGGCTCCAGAGGAAGAGCGAGCTATCGTGCTGTTGCCGGGGCCTTGTCCCGATCGCACCAGTCCCGTAACCCTTATCCCGAGCAGACGCAGCCTGCGATCCAGGGGCACCCGTGTAAGGCAAGCGCGCGCCGCGTTGCGGATCGCCTCAGCGTCGGCAATTGCCCTCTCGAGCGTGACCGCGCGGGTCAGGGTGCGGAAATCTTCATAGCGCAGCTTGATGCCGATGGTTTTACCGAGGTAGCCCTTGCGCGCCAGATCGCCACTCACACGCTGAGCGAGATCAAACAGGATTTTGGTGAGGGCTTCGCGGTCGCCTCGGGGATGCAGATCGCGCTCGAAGGTTATCTCACGGCTTAACGATTTGGGCTCCCGCAAAGTGACCACGGGGAGCTCGTCGCGCCCGTGCGCGGCATCCAATAACCAGCTTGCATAACGTTGGCCGAAGGTTTCGACTAACATCTTCTCTGCTGCGGTGGCGAGCTCCCCGATCGTTCGGATCCCCAGTGCCTCGAGCTTCGCGCTTGCTCTCGGGCCGATCCCGTTGATGGTGCGCGCCGGTAACGGCCAGATGCGCATAGGCAGATCGGTGTGCGCGAGTATCGTCAAACCGTCCGGCTTCTCGATCTCCGAGGCGAGTTTGGCGAGCAGCTTGTTGGGCGCAAGGCCGATGGAACAGGTCAAGCTGGTGGAACACCGGACCCTATCTTTGATTCTCCGGGCGAGCGCAATGGCTTCACCAGGGACATCGGTCAGATCGATGTAGATCTCGTCGATGCTGCGGTCTTCGATCCTCGGTGCAATTTCCGCCACTGCCGCTTTGAACAGCCGCGAGTAGCGCCGATATTCCTCGAAATCCGGCGGCAGCAAAATAGCCTTAGGAGCGAGAGCCGCGGCTTTCATCAGACCCATGCCGGAGTGCACGCCAAACGCCCGGGCCTCGTAGGTGGCGGTGGTCACGACACCCCGGCCGACGTACTCCCCTAAGCGGGGGAACTCCCGCTGCTCTTTGCTTCGAGCTTGCTCGGATCGAAATCTTCCACCGATCACGACAGGCAAGCCCTTGGGTTCGGGATGACGCAAGAGTTCCACCGATGCGTAGAACGCATCCATGTCAAGGTGGGCGATGCGACGTTCCACTAAGCGGCTTGCTTCCTCGGTGCCGGCGGACTTGTTCGTGCGCTCATCGAAGGAGCAGATCGCACGCAGGATCTCCTCTGAGATGCTTGCTCGTCACGTCGAATTCAAGTTGTTACACCGATTGATCGTGCGCCAGAACCGACCCCCTGCAGCTCCCACAGCGAAGGTCACTCCGAGAAGCACTATCTCCGCGCTCGATAGCGATACCACACCCATGGACGACTGCGGTCCCGGAGGACACACGATACCGGCGAGCTCTTTGGTGGTGATCTGGGTCATCTGCGGGATCTCCTCGATGCCGTAGATGCAAATCTCACCGGTCGACAAGGCACAAAACCGTTCCTGAGGACACTTGGTCAGGATCTTTTGTTCCGCCCCTTCACCGCAGCGAGCGCCCGCTCCCTTGAGGACCTCAATAGTCACCTCCGGATACTTGGAAATCTGCTCTGGCAGACGATACCTCCAAAAGGGTTTGGCATCAGGTTTCTGCGCCTCTCGATCTCCTATCCCGTTAGAGATTGAAAGTAGGGTAATGGCTCGGACTGGTTCCGACCACCCTGGCGCGATATCAAAATGCTGGGGTCCGTTGTAGGACGTCATCTTCGAAGGTTTTTTCAAGAGCAAGTCTCAGCAACTCTCCATCCTCTGAGAACCCTGCACCGAAGGTGGTAAACTGATCGCAACCAACAGGAGCGAATGCATGAGCACCAAGAAACCCCTCGCGCGGCCAACGGTCAAGTCGATCGCGTCCTACGTGAGGAAAAACGCCATCAAGGTAAAGGAAGCCCAGCACCAACATGATGAGGTTAACGAAATCATCCGGAAAGCGAGCTACAAAGGCCATCGCATTGTCGTGCGCACGAGCTATCAGATTCAAGTGGACGACATGCCGATCACCGGGCACATTGGGGTCACCGATGACGGCCACGTTCATTATCATCCGGTTCCGAATGTGAGCTTCGCTTCCGCTGTCGACTTGGTAAAGCAGCTGATCGACGTCTTCCCCGATGACTTCACGAGCGCGCACGACACTGCTCCGCAGCGCGGCCCCAGGCACCCGGCCAAAAGCCCCCATCAGGCCAAGAAGACCAAGGGCCACAAATAAGATGGCCGTACGATCGAACATCCTGACTAATGCCACGGCGCGAGACAAATACATCCAAGGCGTCAAGCTGCTCAAAGCTGAGCTCACCGGTCCCACCACGACCGAGCTCGGCATCCCGGGCCCTTCCCGGCCGGTTAGCACTTACGATTTGTTCCTGGTCTGGCACCATCTGGCGATGACCACGTTCACACCATCGAATCAACGTGATCGCAACTCCGCCCACCGCGGGTCTGTGTTTTTGCCCTGGCACCGGTTCATGCTGCTGCAACTCGAGATGAACGTGCAGCGCGTGCTCGGGAATGACACCACATTCGGACTGCCTTACTGGGATTGGGCGGCGGACGGCGAGCTTTCCCTCGCTAACCAGAGGAGCTCAGCCATCTGGGCTGCCAATTGTATGGGGGGCAGTGGAAGCCCGGTGAGTACGGGGCCCTTTGCCTTCGATCCGGATGATCCAAACTCTTGGCGGATCCGCCTCGAGATCAACGTCAACGGGCAGTTGCGCCAGACCAATCGCGGGCTGATCCGTCGATTGGGCGCAGCGGTGTACGCCCGACATGGGCATGAGCTTATGGGGTGAAAGTCCCCTGTAGGAGTACCGGTAATGTCCAAATGTTGGACAAATGTAACTACTAGCCGACGGCAAGGGCAAGTCCGCGAGGGCTGGTCTGAAGGAAGCCTGAGCGCAAAGGTGCGAGCCGACGAACAGAAACCGCATAGAAGGCTCAGTCTTCGGGCGAGTCAGCACCAGATGACGAAGCCCACCGGGTACGGGAGATAGGGTAAATGCGGCGGTTGTGCACTGAGAGTTTGTGAAAAAACCGTCGCGAGCGAAGGAAGGTCGCGTTCCGCCGGAGCGCAGGAACCGCAGTGTATATTGAGATACATGAGGATTCCGAGCACCGCCGGAACGCGAGATCCCGAGCGCA
>JBOIEG010000744.1:0-2815 GCA_050740915.1 Gammaproteobacteria bacterium
TGCGCTCGGGATCTCGCGTTCCGGCGGTGCTCGGAATCCTCATGTATCTCAATATACACTGCGGTTCCTGCGCTCCGGCGGAACGCGACCTTCCTTCGCTCGCGACGGTTTTTTCACAAACTCTCAGCTTGGCATCGTAACCAGCCATGCCAAAAACGCGCTCCATCAGCGGACCAACCGGAAGCGCGTACAAGAAGCTGTCGTGATCTACTATATCGATCACGAGGCCGATGCGCCCAGGTTCCACACGCAGCTTGTCGTACTCAAAATGCATCGTGCGAGCGTAGAACTCATTGAGCTCTGGGATGTAAGGCGCATGGAAGGTGTGCTGTTCATCACCGTAAAGACCGCCGATCAAGGACACGGACGCGACCAGATGCTGTTGGTGAAACCATGTGTCACCGCAGAATGGCTTTTCAGGTAGTGCAAACGAGACTTTCGGTTTGCCGCCCTCATTGCCCATTGCTCCGAGTACCGAAGCTTGGCCAAAGCGCATGGTCGGCGCGCGCACGTTGAGCCCGTTCCCTGTCGCGTCCGAAACGTGGCAACGCAGCAACTTTGCATCACCGAAAGGCTTGCACGCTTCGTCAAAGTCTTCCTGGCGGCTCCAGACCGCCACTTGGCGATCCCACTCGTGACGATGATTGGCCACCATTTCCCGCATTGCCTTTTCCCATGCTGGAATTAGGCTGGCGTACCGTTCGAGATATAGGGGATCAACGAACCATAACGGGATGTCGCAGGCCCGCAAGTTCCAGTGGCACGCCAAGTCATCGAGGTTCTCTGCGCTGCCGACGAAGAAGCCAGGGCTATCCCACCCCGAATCGACGCTGTAGTGGCGGCTCAGACCATAACGGGCGAGATAGGAAATGCCAGGGTGCTCAATCGTATCTGGCGGTATCGGGGCAGTCGCGTCTAAAGCGGAATCGGTGCCTTCCGATGCTTTCAGCAACAGCGCACGGTAGTCCGTTCCTACTTCATCTGCGCTTGGGTACCCGCCCAACTGGACCAACAACACGTCGGTAAGTGGATCGTTTTGCGGCCAGGTGAAGAGGTGCACCCCCCTCTCCTTGACCGCCTTCCATTCGGGCGTGTCGCGCAGATGTGCAAGCACGTTATAAACGTCGAGCACTTGCACGTAAGGGTCGTAGTCCTCACTGCCTTTCAAGAAGAGTGCATCGTGGAAAGGGTTGATGAGGTGCGAATGCTTCTTAGGGAAGTCCTTGACTTCATCGCTCTCGCCAAGCGGCACAATAAGGTCCACCCTGAACAGGTCAATCAGTCGACTCGCTTCCTCCTCACGATCAATTATCAGGATGGGATTAAATCTCCCACCCCAAAACGCGTGGGAATACCGCACCGCTCTACGAAAGGCGTCGAAGTCGCCTGCGTGGATAGCCCAGGCTATTCGCAGGGGTCGGTAGCAGATGTCAACGCGCAGGGTATCCACAACTTAAAGCTTCGGTGTCCAGCAGTAACCCAGATTTCGTAGCCATGAACTTGGAAACCCGGACTTCTTTCTCACTATTCATGCAACGCTTAATAATTGAAGTGCTCAAGAATCCTAAAAGCCCTTTTTCTCCAAGAGGAAGATACGACTGGACCTGATAGCCGTCAATCACGCGTTTCCTGAGAAATCCCTCAGAACACAAAACTAACGTCAGGCCATGAGATGCGGTTATTGCGCACGACATGGTCGTGCCTACCGTTGTTCGGGAGGGTCAGCGCGACGTGACCTTTAGACGGCGTTTCTAAGCCGCACAGTGCACGAAGTAAGACTAGGGCCGAGGAAAGCCGCGATTTCACCAAACTCGAGTTCGAACGAAATATTCTAGAAAATAGGTTGATTACCATATGCGAAACTGAGTTCGCTGACGCGCAACATGTCAATGCAAGGCGGCACGAAGGTATTCTGAAAGAGTATGGAGCGGGAGGCATAGGACAGCCTAAATCCCTGCCATGATCGTATGAAGTTGCACAGGTCTTAAAAGCTCCGTGTTAAGTCGTTGAATAACGCGAAACCTCCCCTCGACGCCAATTAGGCTGCGCTGACAAACTGGATGCCGACTCAGTTGAAATTATAATGGCATCTCATGACACTGGACCGCGACTTAGGCAGCGTCGTACGGGCGGCAGGCATCACTCCTTACTACGCCGACAAGCAAGGGGACTTCGTGCTGATCGAGGGAGATTGCCGGGACGTCCTGCCTCAGCTCTTCACCGCTGGACTGTCTCCTAACCTCATCTTCGCCGATTCACCATATCATTTGTCCAATGATGGGGGTGGCCAAATGGTCTCGGTGAACAAAAGCCAGTGGGACAGAAGTGCGGGGGTGCACGAGGATCACCGGTTTGTCCTCTCCTGGCTTAAGCCCTGCCTCTCCGCTCTCGCCCAGGGTGGCAGCCTCTTATCCATACCTTGACAGATCGCGGAGCTCAACTTTTAGCGAAAGAACGCGGAATTCCACAAATGGATTGGTCGCAGAAGAACGGAAGGTTGAAGGGGTATTATAAACACCGGCTTCTCTTATTCATACCGTGCGTGTACGTACTCCTCGAAGCGCACACCAGGAACTGGCCGGAGGTTTCGCACATCGAACAGCGTAATCTCTTACCACTCTTTGACTTATCGGATATGACGTGGAGAGTACCAATACTGGATGGGGATCGGCTTTTGAAGATGCCGTTACGCTAGTGTAGTGTCCCTTAAATAACTTTACAGACTTTCCAGTGATTGCTATGGTCTCGCTCATGCCGAACACCCGCGTGGCGATCAAGTTGCAGCCGGCTGAACGCACGCCGCTGGAGACATGGG
>JBOIEG010000745.1:0-4825 GCA_050740915.1 Gammaproteobacteria bacterium
CGAGAAGAGTCTGTCCATCATCAACTCACGGAGTCGATCGCCTTAATGACCACCCGAACCTCGATTTTGGCGCTCAACACGCACGTTATGGCTCTGGTGTTCAACCTAAGTCCGACAGGCTCCTAGCGACGGCCCTGGTGGTGATGGGCCGGGAAAAAGGCGTGCAGTTTTCCGAGCGGCGCGGGCTCGCCGTGCTGTTCGTGAGTAGAGACCAGAACCGCTTGCACGAAGACATGAGCACACGCTTTCGAAGCGCTATCGTCCAATGACTGGGAAGCGCTATCGTGGCGCGGAGACTTGTTACATGCCTCAACCCGGTTTCCGCCGTTGATTCGCCAATAGCTCGGCGAGAGCCTCCAGAGACGCAGAGGCCCCGGCTTCACAAATCAAAGGGGACAGTAAGCTCGTACGCCCTGAAGAGCTCCGCCAGATCTTCGATGGTCACTTCCAGCAGCGAGGCGGCCCGGCGCACGGACAGATCGCCCTCGGATACTGCCTCGTGCAGGCGCTGCACGAACTCCGGGCCGTAGAGCTTCGGCATGGGTTGATCCTTTTTCGGGCGGCCATTCGCGGTGAGCTTCGCGTCCTGAATATCGAGCAGGTCGGCTTTGCTGAGCCACCCGAGCTGGACCAGCCTCCACTTGAGCGCCACCGAGGTGACGAGCAGTTCGCTCGCGGTAGCATTCAACCACGCATGAATCTCGCGCTTCCCGCGCGCCTGCCAGCGGGGCACGAGCGTGCGCTCGGGCATGAGCAGTGCGGAAGCGAAGTTGTCCGCAAGCTGCTCCACTCGCTTGCCCTTGCCTCCGCGCGGGATTTCAATCTCGGTGTGCTCAGGCGGCATCTGTTCCCAGGTCAGGAGGTGGAAGGTCTCGTGGGCGAGGTCATAGTGCCTCCTCCCCTCGGGCTCGTTTCGGTTGATGAGGATCGCGTTCAGGCCCGGGAGCTGGCAGGCAGCCCCGGAAATGCTGGTTGGCGCCTCCACGTACAGCACGAGCGCGCGAAGCCGCTCTCCCAGCCTGGCTTTCAGGCGCAGCGCCGGGATCTCCCGAAGGTCCCACTCGCGTCCCAGCGCCTCTGCCGCCGCGCGCGCGTCCTCGAAAGTGCTTCTCTCTGATAGCGCCAGACGGATTTGAAGTGGGCTAGGAGTCGCGCCCTTCCACTCGCCGAGTTTCCGGTAAGTGGCAATCCAGCGACCCGCTTTCTCCTCAAACTCGTGGAGGATCTCCGGCGCTGCTTTTCTGTTCGCCCGCCAGGAGAATCTACCCTCGCCCGCGAGCCGGAAGGGATCGGTGAAATAATCAAGATCGACACCGAGCGCCTCGATCGCGTGCAGCAGTTCCTCAGCCGTTACCTTGCGGCTTCCTGCTTCGATCGCCGCCAGCGTCTGCCGGTCCTTGAAGCCCAGCCGCTCCGAGAGCTGAGCCTGCGTGAGCCCGAGCTTTTCGCGTGCTGCCTTTAGCCGTTTGCTGATGAGCTCGTTCATGTTATCCCTACGTGAGACAAATACACCGGACATGGTCAGCGTGTCACATACCCATAAATGAAGCGCTAATAGTCCGTTACTTGCCCTGGTCGTTGTACTGCGGTTTGAGCGGGCGATGACCCGCGCTGCCTTCTCCCATCGTTTGATCGATACTGTTCATCCGCTCGATCTGCACTCTGGATCCGGGAATATAGTCCGTGCCGCCCGGCAGGTGCTCTTCAAGACGCTCCTGCACGCGGCTGCGTTTGGCGACGCCTACGTAGTTTGGCTTCCCGCCCTCGGTCTCGATCCTGTACAGGATCGGCTTGTCATTCGGCAGCTTGCTAGTGCCCGTCTTGTTGAAGTTCACAGTCTTCTTGCCCATGGTGGCGTTCCTCTGAAAATGGTCTAGTTAGCAACATTATAATCTTGCATATTATATTATGCAAGTATTTACTGCATAACAGCGGATACATCGGACAAGCGAGATGCGACTGTCAGAGTCAGGAGTCAGGCTTACCGTACAGCCCATTCGCTGAGCAGGGCTCGCAAAAAGGCCCAGAAATCTCGCCGCTTACGGGGGTGGGCAAGGCGGCGAGGATGTGGGCGAAGTTGCCATGCATTTATTCTAAACGCGAGTGCTCCCTATACGGCCGCGGGCCAGGGTAACGCACTCTGGGCACCACAAATTGAAGGTGCCAGAGGCTACACCGCGAATGGCATTGACAATCATTCTCATTCGCATACAATAAACGGCGTCTGTTAGAGCTGGGGAAACGATAATGCCTAAAATCAAGCAACTATTAGTGAGCTTGCCTCTGATGCCGATAGCCTATAGCGGGGAGATAATGGCCGCACCTTTCGCATCCGTAGTAGCCCCAACAAAGTCTCCGAAGCTTCAGCGAAGGACGGCGCGCTCACGGCGAGGCTGCGTTACACGGGTTATCCGGGCTTAGAGCTCGGGATCACCGGCCAATACCAGCAGGACATCACCCATGGGGAACGCCTAACATGATGACAAAAACCTCGCACCAAGGGAGACGCCTCGTCGTGATCGGCAGCGTAACCCTGGGGCTTATGGCCGCACCGTATTCGGACGCGACGGAAATAGAGGTGATCACACTACCAACCGTTGAAGTCGTCGGCTCCGCGGAACGCCTGCCGGAGATAGCCGGATCGGCGAACATCCTGTATGAGGAGGAGCTCAGTTCAAGCCGAGTGTTCACGGTGCACGAAGCCCTACGTAAGGTGCCTGGCGTCAACGTGCGGGACGAGGAAGGCTTTGGGATCCGCCCCAACATCGCTTTTCGCGGACTCAATCCCACCCGCTCCACCAAGGTGCTGTTGCTCGAAGATGGGCTCCCGCTGACCTTTGCGCCTTACGGCGACAACGCGAGTTATTACCATCCGCCCATCGAGCGCTTTGACCGCATCGAGGTCTTAAAGGGCTCGGAGCAGATCCTCTTCGGCCCCCAGACCATCGGTGGCATCATCAATTACATCACCCCTGCGCCACCGCAGGAATTCGGAGGCCGGGTCGCATTGACGGGTGGAAACCGCAATTACTTCAACGGCCACCTGGGCCTGGGCGGTAAAGGGCTGCTGCTCGATGTGCTGCGAAAACAGGGCGATGGGTCGCGCGACAACGAGGAGCTGGAGCTGAGCGACGTGAACCTAAAGGGTGTCTTCACGTGGGGTACAGACCAGGGGCTCACACTACGGGCGAATTACTACCGCGAGGATTCCGGTGTCACCTACACCGGCATCACGGAGGCAGAGCTGCGAAACTTCGGTTTCCGCTACAACCCGTTTGACAACGATGAGTTCGAGGTCGACCGCTACGGCGTTTCAGCGACTCACGAGCTCGAGCTCACCCCAGGCGCCGTGCTCACGACAAGCCTCTATGGCACGCATGTATCCCGAGATTGGTGGCGCCAGTCGAGCACCACGACCGATGGGCAGTGCGGGGCCGCGTTCACCAACATGAGGACGGCGGGCGCACGGATCGATCCGGACGGGTGCAATTCGACCCAAGGACGCCTACGGGATTACTACACTTATAGTGTTGAGCCTCGGCTCGAGGTGCACCATCGGCTGCTTGGCATCGAGGGCGAATTCAAAAGCGGCTTCCGTGCCCATTATGAGAGCCAGGAACGCCGGCAGGAGAACGGCAGCTCGCCCTCGGCCCGCCTGGGTATCGCGGTCGAGGACAACGATCGTGAGGTCGATGCCTACTCGGGGTTCGTGCAAAACCGCGTCTTCTGGAGGCGCTGGACGCTAACCCCGGGAGTGCGGGTCGAGCACGTCATCAACGAACGCACTAACAATCTTACCGGAGCCTCGGGTAAGGCTGAGCTCACGGAGGTGATCCCGGCCGCCGGCCTCACGTTCAGTCCGATCGAGGACACCACATTGTTCTTCGGCTTTCACCGAGGATTTGCGCCGCCGCGCACGGAAGACCTCATCAACACACCGAGCGGTTCTGGGACACCGACGTTTACCGATGTGGACGCCGAGAAGAGCTGGAATTACGAAGTCGGCATCCGCAGCACACCGCTATCCGGGCTTCACCTCGAGGCGACGTATTTCCATAACGACTTTGAGAATCTCATCGCCGCCGGGACCATCGCCGCTGGCTCCACGCCCCTCTCTCAGGGTGAGGCCCTGTTCGAGGGCCTGGAGCTCTTCGGGCGGGTCGATAGTCAGGAGCTGTTTGGGACAACAGGCAACCTCTACTTTCAGACCGCCTACACCTTCCTGCCGACGGCTGAGCAGGAGACCCCGTTCATCCAGGCGGCTAATAAACAGCCCGTGACGGGCAGCCGGGCCGGCAATCGCCAACCCTACGCGCCCGAACACCTGGTGACAGCAACGGTCGGCTACACCCATCCGTCGGGTTGGGACCTGCGGCTTGAGGCGGTGCACGTGGCGGATCAGTTCTCGGATTTCACGGAGACCGTGACACCCAGCCCCGATGGTCAGAGGGGCCTGATCGGGGATCACACGATCTTCAATGCGGCCTTTAACTATCCCGTCGAGGCGTGGGGAACGACGTTTTTTGTGACGGCGAAGAATGTCACGGACCGCGATTATATCGCCGATCGCATCCGCGGCATCCGACCCGGCAGCCCCCTGCTTGTGCAGGGCGGCGTCGAGTATAGATTTTGAACGCCTGCTATGTATGGGGTTCCGACAAGCGGGATTTAGATGTGGTTTGCCTCGCGCCGTGTCCCCTGAGAGTTTGTGAAAAAACCGTCGCGAGCGAAGGGAGGTCGCGTTCCGCCGGAGCGCAGGAACCGCAGTGTATATTGAAATACATGAGGAGTTCGAGCACCGCCGGAACGCGAGATCCCGAGCGCA
>JBOIEG010000746.1:0-1336 GCA_050740915.1 Gammaproteobacteria bacterium
GTGTGCACGAGTTGTTTGAAGCGCAGGTGGCGAAGACGCCGGATGCGGTGGCGGTAGTTTATGAAGAGGCGACGTTGAGTTATGGCGAACTGAACCGGCGGGCCAATCAGTTGGCGCACTATCTGCGGGAGCTGGGAGTGGGGCCGGATGAGCGAGTGGCCATCTGTCTGGAGCGCAGCCTGGAGATGATGGTCGGGTTGTTGGGAGTGTTGAAGGCAGGCGGAGCGTATGTGCCGCTGGATCCGGCTTATCCGGTGGAGCGGTTGCGCTACATGGTGGCAGACAGCGAGCCGGTGGCGGTGCTGACGCAAAGGCAATGGCAAGGGAGCTTTTCGGGTCTCAGCGAGCAGCTGGCGGTGGTGAATCTGGATGAGGGTGAGGCGTGGTGGCAGGAGCAGCCGCAGCCCACTCTGGAGCCGGCCCGAGTAGGCGTAAGCCCTGAGGATCTGGCGTATGTCATCTATACCTCCGGTTCGACGGGGACGGCCAAGGGGGTGATGGTAGAGCACCGACAGTTGGTTAACTATGTGACGGCGATTGGCGACAAGCTGGGGGTGGAAGAAGGCTGGAGCTATGGGCTGGTGTCGACCTTCGCGGCAGATTTGGGGCACACGGTGATGTATTCGTCGTTGTTGCGCGGCGGCGAGCTGCACGTGGTGCCGCAGACTGAATGCATGGATGGAGAGCGCTTCGGACGTTATTGCCAGGAACGAAGGATCGATTGTGTGAAGATCACGCCGACGCACTTGCAAGCGCTGTTGGGAGAAGCAGGGGGCGCGGAGTGCATTCCGGAGAGATGCCTGGTGTTTGGCGGGGAAGCGCTGTGGCCGGAACTGGTGAAGAGAGTGAAGTGGCTGCGACCTGGCTGCCGGATTTACAACCACTACGGACCGACCGAGTGCACGGTGGGAGCGTTGTCGGAGGAAGTGGCGGAGCGAAGCGGAGCGAAAGACGAAGGAAAAGGGGTGATAGCGCTGGGGCGACCACTGGGGAACATGAGGGTCTATGTGTTGGATGGGGCTGGGGCCCCGGCGCCGGTTGGAGTAGTGGGAGAGCTCTACATAGGAGGAGCGGGAGTAGCGCGCGGGTATTTGAAGCGGGCGGAAGTGACGGCGGAACGGTTTGTGAGCGATCCGTTTGCGGTGGACGGGCCAGAGCGGATGTACCAGACGGGTGATCTAGGGAGGTGGCAGGCAGACGGGACCATAGAGTTTGTGGGCCGGAACGACTTTCAGGTGAAGCTGCGCGGCTACCGGGTAGAGCCAGGAGAGATTGAAGCGAGCCTGCGGGAGCACGAAGGAGTACGGGAAGCAGTGGTGCTGGCGCGCGAGGATAC
>JBOIEG010000747.1:0-1235 GCA_050740915.1 Gammaproteobacteria bacterium
TGCGCTCGGGATCTCGAGTTCCGGCGGTGCTCGGGATCCCCAGGTATTTCAATATACACTGCGGTTCCTGCGCTCCGGCGGAACGCGACCTTCCTTCGCTCGCGACGGTTTTTTCACAAACTCTGAGTGGTCGGCGAGATAGGGAACAAAAACGTGTGGGTACGTAGGTAACGCTCGTGTTACGCAAGCGGTTCATCGACCGCCTCCTCTGCGGACTGCGCGTGTTACCTTCCAGGAGGTCGGCGTGGCTGCGAAGCCCCACCAGGCGCGACAGTAGAAGCGTTCTCGTGTCGCTATGTATTAGGCAAACATGAGCCGACCGCGGGGCACAGGGATCGGACGATCCAAGTCTTAGCCATCTCAAGCCATTCCTCAATTGTGGTCTCAGCGTTAGCGACAGCTTCTTGATAAGTCTTTCCATCCGCCATGCATCCAGCTAACTCTGGTACCTCGGCAATAAAAGCGTCGTCTTCTGCGCTCCAATAAATAATGATTTCATATCGACTCATCAGCATCTGGTCCTAACTTGTCTCGCACGATCACGTTCCGGACTTGCTTGACTTGATAAAGCTTCGCCCTTGAGCCTTGCGGCTGCAGGTTGAGAATTTCTTCGACACCGCTTTTCGTGAATATGTGATGATCACCTCTGATGCGCGCATCGAAGCCTAGTGCGATGAGCAACTACCTGAAGTATCTTTAGGGCCTGACAAGTAATATTGCCCTACCGGCTACAAGCCGCATGCAACAAATTCACAACAGCGTCAATAATACGCATGAAAGATTCGCTCTTAAAGAGTACCAACTTGCGCCACCATTAAGTCGTGATTGGCCGTAAACAGCTTCCCAGGACGGGCGTAACTAACCACGCGCAGTGAGCCTGTAACAAAGTCCTCATCAGGAACAGGCACCGCATGGACGTCTGAATACGGATTGCTGGTGACTTGACACAGAATCCAGTCCCCTCGCCCAGCATCGGCTAAAACTACCGCCGGACGAAGCTTGGACTTAGTCAGATCCGAAAATGGAAATGGAACCAACACTACCGCGCCAGCTGAAGGTGTGACCAAGCGGTGTCCTCCTCGGGACGGTTCCAATCCACCGCAAGCGCAGGCTCAGAGTTTGTGAAAAAACCTACTGCGCTCGGGATCTCGCGTTCCGGCGGTGCTCGGAATCCTCATGTATTTCAATATACACTGCGGTTCCTGCGCTCCGGCGGAACGCGACCTTCCTTCGCT
>JBOIEG010000748.1:0-3834 GCA_050740915.1 Gammaproteobacteria bacterium
ACGGTCACCGCATTGGCGGGATGTCGCGGCCATGCGATCAGATCGAGACAACAATTAATGAGTGGGTGGAAAGGATAGTAAACCGTCACCGTGGACGGCATGGTATTTAGAGTGGGTGTTGCTCAACATACATCTCCATTGTTTGGTGCTCGATGGGGTCTACCGCGTCTCCGAGGGCATGCCGGTTCTTCCACCCCGTGCGCGCGCCAACCGCTGAGTAGCTCCAGGCGTTACTGATCCGTATGATAAAGTGTCTCATGCGGTTATTAACGCGCAAAGGCTATCTGGTTGAGGAGCAGGGGATGACCTACCTGGCCGACCATGACCGGGAAAGCGCCCTGGACCCCTGCAAGCGGCGGCCTGCACCTACCGCATTGCGCTCGGGCCCCGGGCTAGTCAGAAGGTGCTGACGTTACAAACACTCCCCAGCCAAGCGGCACGGCCCTCGCCGCAACGCTGTGTCAACGAGCAGGGCTTTGAGGGGGCATGCTGACGTGCGGCTCGCCATCCATCAGCGCCACAAGCTGGAACATCTATGCTGCTACATCCCCGGCCTGCGATTGCCAACGAGCGACTCCAACGCCATCACACCGGCCAAGTCGTGCTGCAACTCAAAAGCCCCTACCAGGACGGCACCACCCCTATCGTGATGGAACGCTCGGAATTTATGCAGCGACTCGCCGCGCTCGTCCCCCGTCCGTCCCCGCGAAGGCGGGGATCACATCTCATCGGCTTCCATGGCGTGCTGGCACCGAACGCCAAGCTGCGTGCCGAGATCACCCCCAGCCCGCCGGTCAACGCCAATGACAAGTTAGCCGACCACGGTGACCCACTCCCTCCCTTGGCACTAGCCCGCATCCGTTGGGCCCAGTTGCTCAAGCGGGTGTTCGATATCGATATTGAACACTGCCCGAACTGCGGCGGCCTCTTGACGATCGTCGCCGCTATCGTCGATCCCACCGCGATCGCCCAGATCCTCGCCCACCTCGGCTTGTCCGCCCGGGCACCGCCGCGGCGACCCGCCCGGTCAGGCGATCTCCTCGCAACGGCCTGATCGCAAAACCACACCCCGTGCCCTCCGGTTAAGCTCTCTGAGCCGACGGCCCCCTTAGTCCGCACCCACGCGCGACGCCAAAACGCCCCGAAAATTGGCGCCTCGGACTGAGCAAGGGCCCGCAAATCCCCCGCTTCTGGTCAGAGACCTCGCGTCATTGACAGCTCATAGGTTCAGCAGTAGCTTTTCCCTATCAGAAAAAGTGAAATTCTTATTTGCTCTCTGCGAGTGAACTGTTGCCTGTCGTGATGTTCTTCCACGGCGGCGGTTGGGTGTACGGCGATCGCGCTAGTCAGGATCGACTCATGCGCGAGCTTGCGGTCGGTTCGCATGCGGCTGTCCTGTTTGTCGACTTCGCGCGCGCCTGAGGCACGGTATCCCGTATGGAGAGAGAGGGTGGAGGGTAAATCGGCAGTTTGGTTGGCTTCAGGGGTCCGCACACCGTTCGCGCGTGTCGATGGTGCGCTCACCCGCCATGATTCACTGACTATCTCGGTGCCGGTGGCACGGGCGATGGTCGAGGAGGTGAAGGGGCCGATCGACTTCGCCGTATGGGGTTCGGTGATCCTGAACCTCGCCTACAACAACCTCGCGCGCGAGATCTGGCTCGAGGCCAAACTCGATCCGCACGTTCCCACCTTTACCACCATCATGCAATGTAGCACCAGCATGCTCGGGGTCTTTGAAGCTGCCGGGATGCTGGGTTACGGTGGTACGGCGCTGGCGATGGCCGGCGGTGTGGAGAGCATGAGCCACGTACAGGTGGGACTCCGGCAGAATCTCTCGGATTGGCTCCGGTGGACGAAACAGGCGCACGGTCTCCGTCAGCGCCTCGAGGTCCTGAGCAAACTCAGGCCAGCCCACATCGGGCTCTACGTGCCCGAAGTCAAGAACCGTGTCACGGGCAGAAGCATGGGCGAGCACTGCGAGGACATGGCGAAGACCTGGAGCATCACGCGCCAAGAGCAGGACGAATTTGCCCTCCAAAGCCACCGGCGCGCGGTCGCCGCACAGGACCGCGGCTTCTTTGCCGATCTCGTCCTACCGATCGACGGGGTTACCCATGATGGGTTCCCCCGTCGCGACACCTCACTCGACAAGCTGGGGCAGTTGAAGCCCGTGTTCGACCGGCAGAGCGGACGCGGCACGCTCACCGCCGGCAACAGCTCGCCTCTGACCGACGGCGCGGCGGCCGTGTGGGTGGCCAACAGCGAAGGTCTCGCGCGTTTGCCTGATCACCTGCCACGCGCACGTCTCATCGATTTTGAGATCGCGGCCGTCGACATCTTCGAAGAAGGGCTGCTCATGGCCCCCGTCTCCGCGATCCCGCGATTGCTTGCTCGACACCATTTGAGCTTCGACGACATCGCGTTGTGGTAGATCCATGAGGCCTTTGCCGCACAAGTGCTTTGCCACCTGCAGGGGCTCGAGGATCGCGATTTCGTCCGCGGCAAGACCGGCGTCGAACAGAGCTTCGGTCGCTTTCCACGCGAGCGGGTGAACCCGAACGGCGGGAGCCTTGCGCTCGGCCACCCGTTTGCCGCCACGGGAGCACGCATTCTGAGCCAGGCCGTCAAAGAGCTCGCCACTTTACCGAGCGGTAGCCGCGCCATCGTGAGCATCTGCGCCGACGGCGGTCAGGGCACGGTGGCGTTGCTCCAGAACTGACGAGGACTCAAGTTATGAGCTTACTCAAGTCTACCAAGCTTCCTCCGGAGGCCGCTGGCCGCCTCATCCAACGGCGTGATTCCGTGCTCGCCGGTTTCGCTGCGGGCCAGCCGATGGGACTCTTAAACGCGTTGGGCGAGCGCACGGACGTGGAAGAGATCGTGCTTTATACCGGCCTGCTCCTGCGGCCCTACACTTTTCTACGGAATCCGAGCGTGACAGCATGACCACGCGCACTGAACGCATCGAGTTCCCCGCCGCGCGCGGAGCTGTTCTGGCGGCGCGGCTCGATCTTCCGGCCGGCGAGCCGTTCGCTTATGCGCTGTTTGCACACTGCTTCACTTGCTCTAAGGACTCGCTTGCGGCAAGCCGCATCAGCGCGGCACTGGCTGAGCTCGGTATCGCGGTGCTGCGATTCGACTTTACGGGCCTCGGTGGGAGCGGTGGCGATTTCGCTAATACCGACTTTTCCTCGAATGTGGAGGACTTGCTCGCTGCTACGGAGTTCTTGCGAGCCAGCCGCCGCGCACCCAAGCTCTTGATTGGCCATAGCCTAGGCGGGGCGGCGGTGCTCGCAGCCGCAGGGCGGATCCCGGAAGCTGTGGCCGTCGCCACCATCAATGCCCCCGCCGATCCGGCACATGTGCGCCATCTGCTCGGGGATGCAGTGGCGGCAATCGAGCGTGAGGGGGAGGCCGAGGTAAATCTGGCTGGTCGCCGCTTTCGCATCCGGCGCGAGTTCCTCGACGACATCGCTCGTCAGCCTATCGACGCTGCCATCACGTCGATGGGCAAGGCATTGCTGATCCTTCACGGCCCTGGCGATGAAATCGTCGGCATCGACAATGCTTCGAAAATTTTCGCTGCGGCGCGCCACCCGAAGAGCTTTGTCTCGCTGGACGATGCCGATCACCTGCTGACCCGGCGCGAGGACGCCGCCTACGTCGCCGTCGTGTTGGCGGCATGGGCCACGCGCTACCTCGGCACCACTGAGAGTTTGTGAAAAACCGTCGCGAGCGAAGGAAGGTCGCGTTCCGCCGGAGCGCAGGAACCGCAGTGTATATTGAAATACATGAGGATTCCGAGCACCGCCGGAACGCGAGATCCCGAGC
>JBOIEG010000749.1:0-1033 GCA_050740915.1 Gammaproteobacteria bacterium
AGGCACGGTGTTCAGGTAAGCGGTGTTTGCAGAGTAGGGAAGGTAGGCGCCGGAGCGGCGAGCCTTATCGATAAGTTTCTCCAGGAGAAAATGCGCCCGCTCCACACCCTCTTGCTGGAGCACCGCCCCTAGCGACTCGATCCACTCGCGCGTCTCTTCCGGATCGATATCTACAGGGCGGGTTTTGTCATCCATAGTAGATCACGCAATTGCTCATTTTCAACCAACCCACGGTAAGGCTGCAAAGTTCGCTGTCGCTTTAAGCTTTAGACCACCCATAATTCGCGGGAAATGGGGGACACTTTACCATCGCCCTACGTGGATCGGTATAACAGAATCCCGCTTCCCGACAGAGGGGCAGCAGCGTGTGACAGGTGGTGATTGGCGCGGCGATGGTGTAGCTTATCAACTCACGATAGGTAGAGCGGGTTATGGGCGCGATTATCGGGGATGGTCGGTGCATCCAAACTAGCCCGAAAGTCGCGGGAGGGGCCTCAATGAGTAGCAATAGGCCCTCAAGGGAACACAACAGCTCAGGGACGATGGACGGAACAGTTCAGCCGGCGCCGGCGGGAAAGCCAGGCACAGGGACATTGCCTCCCGGTGAAAACGGGGATGGGTGCCCCGAGGATGGAAGGCGCGACCACTACGAGCGGCGTCGTCCCGAAAAAACCGTCCTCTACCATCTGATACAAGACCACCTCGAAACTTTCTTCGCCTAAGTCGAGCTTGAGACCGGGGAGGGCCCTTCGACAGGCTCAGGACAGGTCTGATCCAACAACCCGGACTCAAACGTTCCGAAGCCTCGATCGGTGCGGTTACGCTCATCCAGCGTTTCGGATCCGCCGCCAATCTCAATATTCATCTCCACTGCCTCGTTATGGTATGAACGCAAACACGCATTTGCGCGTGGTGGTGGCTGTTTTGATACCTGCAGACCAAGTTCGTGAGTTTTATCCCAAGCGCCATAATAAGTTACGAAAGGCATGGGAGGACAAAAGTGCCTAAGCAATTAAACCGCTGTGTCTAGGTG
>JBOIEG010000750.1:0-1894 GCA_050740915.1 Gammaproteobacteria bacterium
AAAAGCGGGCCGAGAA
This sequence comes from Gammaproteobacteria bacterium, assembly GCA_050740915.1. Taxonomy (GTDB): domain Bacteria; phylum Pseudomonadota; class Gammaproteobacteria; order JBOHHR01; family JBOHHR01; genus JBOHHR01. The sequence continues at coordinate 17 of JBOIEG010000750.1, forward strand.
GAGTCTGTCCATCATCAACTCACGGAGTCGATCGCCTTGATGACCACCCGAACCTCGATTTTGGCGTTCAACACGCACGTTATGGCTTTGGTGTTCAACCTAAGTCCGACAGGCCCCTAGACATGATGATTTTCCTGTGTAACTGATAATTTCTATACTTCAAATGGCGACAATCAGATTGCTTTCTGCTCGTCACGACCTAATTATAGCAGAGTTAAATAGATATAAATATTTAATAAATGTGAAATATACGAAGGAGGAGAGTCGTCAAGGAGTGAGCGCGGGTGACGATCCGAAACTCCATCGGATTGCGGATTTCCGTAAACGCCATGAACTCGCGGATGTCAATTTGATACGCCCGGCGTGTCCGCTTGTTGTCAATATTTGCAAACCACTCGATCTCGGCCGGCACCACGGACAAGTTTTGAAACTCCGCCTGCGTCAGGATACCGCCCATTGCCGCTTGGGGACAACATAATGTTCTGAATAGTGCTTTGGGTAACTCGCCAAATTACCAAAACTGTCTTTACCATAACCAAAAGGTGTATAGGCATCAAGGAAAGTGAAGTGTATAAAAGGCTTATCTTTTTTTGTTCTATACATAGCGTCCTAAGTAATTGCGCATAATTTACGGAGTATATCGTTGCCACCGTGCCAGCTCATGAACTGGTTTTCCACGACTGAGACGACGTCGGCTAGAGTGGGGAAATATTGGTTGTGTAAGCACAGGCGCCGGGTCAGCTTCCAGACCCGCTCGATAGGGTTAAGTTCAGGACTATATGGGGGCAGGAAATCGAGGGCAAATCGGTCCGCCTGTAACTGCCTCCAGGGCTTATAAAGCGGTCGGTCTCACGGCGAAACACGAACTTACCGTCGCGCAGGCGCACCGCCTCAAAATAGCCGATACTCTCCCGAGTGGGGTAATGGAGTAACACTGGATCGGTTACTTCGGGTGGCACCCACATCCAGCCTCCTGCGCTTGATCGGCACCGCGAACCTCGCCGCAAAGCCTTATAAGATACTGCGCCTCCTTGGCGTTTAGGTTTAGGTCCCAAGGCGATTGACCTCGCTCCTCCAGCCCCTACGCCGGAGGGGTGACATAAACCCGCTCGCCCGCGCTCCTAGAGATCCCGCCCGTGCAACCCCACTTTCGCTCTCGACACGGGGCGTGACCGTGACTAACTCTTTAGCCAACGCTCCTCCTGCCCTCTTTCCACCGTCGGCTTTCCCCTGACGAGGGTGTCCTTCCTGCACTCCTAAAGCGGCAACTGACGATATCAAGAACCTCAGCGGAATTCATGCAGGCTTACCGGAAGGACACGTATGATGCGCTATATGAGAAACTTCTTAAAGCATTTCATCTTCTCCCCGCTTGAGTTCTGCGGCTAGCTACAAACCTCACGGTTTGTCCATCAACAAGACAGGCGTCCGATAGCGGGGCGGCGCAAGCCCTTGGAGGGGCACAGGTGCGAAGATACAAAGGGCGGTCAAGCTGTCCCTGAAGATATTGCTGTTACTTTACTTTTATGTAGCGATACAGGGTAGGCCGTGAGATATTTAGGGTTGTGCAAATCTCAGCAATAGCATTCTCTTTGTTGCGATATAGTTCTTGTGCCATATGTGCTTGTTTTGGAGTGAGTGCTTTTGGTCTGCCCCCAAGTCTTCCCCTCGCTCTGGCAGAGTCAAGTCCAGCACGTGTTCTCTCCCGAATAATATCCCGCTCAAACTCAGCCAATGCCCCGAAAATGTGGAAGACAAGTTTTCCTCCTGATGTGGTTGTATCAATATTTTCCTGAATACTTTTAAATCCTATCTTTCGGTTGTTCAGGTCGGTGATGGTTTCAATCAATTGTTTGAGGGAGCGGCCAAGCCTATCCA
>JBOIEG010000751.1:0-1323 GCA_050740915.1 Gammaproteobacteria bacterium
GCCCAAGATAATCCGGCAGCGCAGCGCCACCTGTTGCGGAGTTCCGTGTGCGGATCCCCATGTCTCCAGCGGCGTGCGTTCAGCCGGCTGCAACTTGATCGCCACGCTGGTGTTCGGCATGAGCGAGACCATAGCCAATCACTGGAAAGTCTGTAAAGTTATTTAAGGGACACTACACTAGTTGATCATAACGTAAGCGATTTTGTGCGCTTTAGCCGTCACCGATTCTGGATTACATGGAAGTAAAGCACCCCGCGCAACTACTTGCCGATCTAAAGCCAGTTTTACGCACCACGTCGAACAAAGAAGTTGCTGCAAGAAGTGTTGCTGGAATTCGATCGCCAAAATTTCCATCGGAACGACACGTTTGCTTTCTAGGGGCGCCAAGACGCGTCAGAAAAATGGCTCCCGGTTAGCGTAGTCATGGATAAAGATCAAATCGGAAAAAAAATGGCCGTCGGCGCCGCGTGGATGGTGCTCTTTAAGCTGGCGGAGCGGGGCCTCGGTGTCGTTAGCACGATCGTCCTGGCTCGATTGCTTGTTCCACAGGATTTCGGACTGGTCGCAATGGCCATGTCCCTTGTTGCTGTGTTGGAGCTGATGGGTGCTTTTAGCTTCGATATTGCGCTTATACAAAATCGAAACGCGGAGCGGCGTCACTATGATACGGTGTGGACCTTCAACGCATTATTTTCGGCGTTTTGCGCCCTTGTGCTTCTAGTCCTCGCCAAGCCCGCTGCCAAGTTTTATCATGATCATCGGCTGGAGAATATAAACTATGTGCTTGTGTTCGCAACGCTTGTTGGGAGATTCGAAAACATCGGCCTCGTGTTTTTCCGCAAGGAATTAACGTTTGCTAAAGAGTTTAGATTTCTGTTAGGAAAACGACTGGTTGGGTTTTTTGTAACCATTCCCCTAGCGTTTACGCTAGAGAGCTATTGGGCGCTGGTTGCCGGGATAGTAGCCATGAAGGCCGCCGGGGTCATGCTGAGCTATTACGCTCATCCGTATCGGCCCTGTTTTTCCTTGGCCGCATGCGCAGAGCTGTTTCATTTCTCCAAATGGCTGTTCATAAACAACGTATTGTTTTTCTTGCGCTATCATTCTTCCGATTTCGTCATTGGAAGGATAGCTGGAGCCCATGCCCTCGGGATGTATAACCTATCGCTAGAGATCGCTAGCCTTCCCACAAACGAATTAGTGTAGTGTCCCTTAAATAACTTTACAGTTAAGCCGCCTTCTTTTTCCCTCGGGGCAGGGTGGATCCGGGCTTGATCTGCTCCATCTTGACCCGCGCCCGCTCGATCTTCTTGATGATGTCCT
>JBOIEG010000752.1:0-14383 GCA_050740915.1 Gammaproteobacteria bacterium
GACCTGTACTGGGAGTTCCATAAGACCCAAGAGCTCGCGCGTAATCATACCTCACGCTATGAGTGCCTACCCCTGCAGAAGGCTGCTTGACCACCCGTGAGCGTCGTTTTAAAAGAGCCGCACCCAATTTCAAAGCGCATGGTTAGCACTTTACCTTTGAGCTCGGGCATCGCATCGCCGTAGCGCGAAACCTCCAAGATCTTGGATCGCTTGAAAATACCCAGGTAGTGATTCACTGCCTCTTCGGCATTGAAGTTGAACCAGAGGCAGGGGGTGATTTTTTGCTGGGTGCTCATGATTTCTCCTTTCCTATGTCATTGGGACGATTCAGCCGGAACAATCACCATCCAGCCGACACCAAAGCGGTCGGTGAGCATGCCGAAACGTGGTGACCAGAACGTCTTGGTCAGCGGCATCTGTACCTGGCCACCATCGGCGAGCGCGGCGAACACACGGTCGGCCTCGGCTTCCGTCGGAACAGAAAGCGAAAGTGAGAAGCCGTTGAAGCTCGAACCTTCCTGGCATCCGTCGGAAGCCATAATTGCGGTTCCGCCGACGCAGAAGCAGGTATGCATGACTTTGTTTTCGAAGCCTGGCTGGAGCATGCCGGGCGGAGGTGGTTCTGGGCTGTCCTTATGCCGCATGAGCATTTCCACCTGCGCCCCCAGCGCTGATCGATAGAATTCGAGCGCCTCTTCGCAGCGTCCGCCGAAGAACAGGTACGGTTGGATGAGTGTGTTTGACGTGATCGTTTTGGTGGTGCTCATGATTGATCCTTTCGTTTGCTGTTGACCCGGTGTGTTGACACCAGATAGTCGTTCGAGAACAGTCCAAATCGACATCGGATTTGGACCAGCCAGATGAGTTTTTCCGCCATATCGGAACCATCCAAGGCCGTCAGCTGATCCGTAATGATTATCTTTGTCCCGTTTTCGTCCGGCAACAGTTCCCAAGTGACGAGGGACACGCCGAGTAGTTTGCCTTCCGTCGATATGCATTCGACGAAAACGATCCGCTGGAGCCCCACAAGGCTCGACCGAATCCATGCCCCACCTCGGGCTTGACTAATCCATAACCGTATGGTTATTATTCTCCCATGCAAGCCACTGCGGACGACCTTTTCAAGACCCTCGGCGACCCGACCCGTCGGGCAATCTTCGAGCGCTTGGCGCGCGACGGCGAACAGACCGTGCATGCGGTGACCGATAACGCCGGCGTATCGCAGCCGATGGTGTCTAAGCACCTGGGAGTCCTCAAGCTGGCCGGCCTGGTGCGCGACCGGCGCGAGGGTCGCGAGACCCACTACAGTGCCCAGCCGCAAGCGCTGGCGCCCTTGATCGACTGGATGAGTCTCTATGGCGCCTTCTGGCGCGAACGGTTCGATCGCCTCGAAACTCTGTTGAAAAGGATGGACCAATGAGCGAACCCGCCGCCACCCGCACCCTCGTCATCGAACGGGAGATGCCGCATCCCCCGGAAAAGGTCTGGCGCGCCCTCACGCAAGGCCCGCTAATCGAAGAGCATGAGACATGGCTACGAACGCGGCTAAAACGATCGAGGTAGAAAATGTGAACCACCCTGGGCAAGTCAAAATTATCGACGCGGACATGTACGAAGCAATGAAGCGGGCGTACCTAAAGATTCTGCCCAAGACGTTGCCGGGACTGACATTGGCGGAAATTCAGGAACGCTTGATTGCCCATTTACCCGAGAAACTGTTTCCGGACGGCGCTAAGGCAGGTTGGTGGGCGAAGACTGTGCAGCTTGATCTGGAGGCGAAGGGTGTCGTTGTGCGAGAGAAAGCCAAGCCACTGCGCTTGCACAACGTATGATGTTTATGGTCCTTGGTTCTCCACCTACGCAGCATCAACGATAGTTAGGGCAGGAAGTTAAGAGCGGCGATTCCGAAACTTTACAGCTATTCGATCGCACACCTCAATAGGGTACGGTGCTCACCGATCGACGAGGGCTACGAACGCCGCATCGTGACGTTCCTCGACGAGCTCGAGCGCCGCATGCAGGCGCGCCGGACTGATCTGGAAGGGACCCGACCAGGGGCCAGCCGCGAGGTCCCGACAGCTTGCGCTGCGCGGTGTTCATCGGGGTTGCCGTGCTCATCGGTGTCGTCGTTGGCCTCGTTCAGTCGGCTCGATTACGCGCGCGCCGGCGGAGCTTGTCCTCGCGCACGCGGGCAATCTAACATGTAGCCGATGACCATGAACCACATCGCCGCCGCGCGCGAAGGCGCGGTTCAGCGCATTCGGCTCAATCGACCGGAGAAGAGGAACGCGATCACGATCGAGATGTACGCGGCGCTCGCCGACGCGATCGTCGCGGCGGAGCGGGACCGGTCGGTGCGGGTCATGCTTCTGCATGGCGCGGGTGACGCGTTCTGCGCCGGCAACGACCTGCAGGATTTTCTCGCCAATCCGCCGCACGACGAGGCGAGTCCGGGCTTCCGTTTTCTGCGGGTGATGAGCCATGCCACCAAGCCGCTCGTCGCTGTGGTACACGGTGCGGCGGTTGGCATCGGAACGACGATGCTGTTGCATTGCGACTTCGTGTACGCAGCCGACTCGGCGCGATTTCACTTACCGTTCGTCAACCTAGGCCTGTGTCTGGAAGGGGCTTCCAGCGTACTGCTGCCGGCACTAGCTGGCTACCCACGCGCCGCGGAACTGCTCATGCTCGGTGAGCCGTTCGGCGCAGCGAAGGCGCGTGAAGCCGGCCTCGTCACCGAGGTCGTCGCAGAGGCCGAGCTGCTCGCCATAGCAACCGCCGCCGCGGAGAAGCTCGCCGACAAACCGCCCGGGGCGCTCAAGATCGCCAAACAGCTCCTGCGGCGCGCGCTGCTCCGCTCGCCCGAGGCGAAAGAGGCGTTCACGGCGTTCTTGGAAAAGCGGAAGCCGGATTTCTCGAAGTTCGGCTGAAAGAGTAGACCAATCGGAGGTGGACGGCCACGCTCGATGTGACGGATGCGGAGAGTATCCGCCGCCCAACGAAAGGTTCAAAGCTCTATCGAAATGCGGGTAAGAATGCATCGATCAGAAGTTCCTTAATAGTGAGTCAATGAATGCCCCCTCCGCCGCTGTCAACGGCCGCGCGATGTCTTCAAGGCTCCTGCCTTCCGCGTCGACACCAATGAGGGCTTCCACTAGGCCCGCGGCGGTCATGAGCGCGGCGCCGATAAGATACCCTAGGAACATGTCGGCCGCGCGGGCGGTTTCGATCAGGTTGCCAAACACGAGTTGCCCTGAGATCCCACCCGCTGCTGTTCCTATGGCGAAGAAAAAGGCAATGGCGAGCGCTCGGATCTCCATGGGAAAGATCTCGCTCGCCGTGAGATAGGCGGCGCTGGCTTGCCGCTGGGAACACCCCGCGTGTAATTTGTTTGCCGTTGGACGGCGCGCTGTGGGAGTATCCCCGGATCGGTCACCCTGAACTACGATCCGGGCCCGGAGCAGATTCCTGATCGCGATCTGGTTGTCCGTCCCTGGGTCGGGATCCCGGCGACGAAGGCGTCGCTCTAACGAGGTAGTATGGCTCATGTCGAACACGCGACGGCCGCGTTACTTGGTTCCGTCGCTTCCAAGATGAATCGACGTTTGTCTAAGAGACCGCCATTGCGAGGGAGCGGAGCGACCGTGGCAATTTGTTCCTGGCATAAGATTGCCACGTCGGTCTTCGGGCTCCTCGCAAAGACAAATGTTGATTAGCCTTAGCGCGTCCAGCCGAACCATCTTTCTGGAATTTTATGCCATCGTCCATACCAGTCCCGACCAGACCGAGCAAAGAGGAGATACGCGCCACCGCCGGCCGCATTATTCCAGACGTTATCGCACCTGAGCTGAAGGTGCTGTTCTGTGGCATCAATCCTGGGCTCTACTCGGGTGCGACGGGCTATCACTTCGCGCGGCCCGGCAATCGTTTCTGGCCGACCTTATACCGGGCAGGCTTCATGGATCGCCTGCTTTCGCCGTTCGAGGGAAGCGCGATGGTTCAACTTGGCTATGGGCTCACCAACCTGGTCGAGCGCGCCACTGCCCGCGCGGATGAGCTCTCGATCGATGAGCTCAAAGAGGGCGCGCGGCGGCTGGAAGAAAAAGTGCGCCGCTACCGGCCGCGGTACGTGGCCATGCTGGGCATCAGCGCCTATCGCGTGGCGTTCACAATACCAAAAGCAACGCTCGGTCGGCGGGAGGAAACATTGGGTCCAGCCCTGCTCTGGGTGCTGCCTAGCCCTAGCGGCCTGAACGCGCACTATCAGCTAGACGGGTTAACCCGCATTTACGCAGAGCTTTACTGGGCGGTACACCAAGATCGTGGTTGAAGGTACTAACCTGGGCTCTACGCCACAGGTGAAAAGGCAGGCTTTCGCCGCGCGTGTTGGGTTTGGTCAGCAGGTAAACAACGCGCCCGTATCGTTGCCCCGCGGTTGACCACACTCATAACCCCTTGACCACACTCCACCGTGAGGGGAAAGGAGAAGACTGACCGATCTCTTGTAACAGGTTATTTTTATTAAACACGATTTAAAATAAACCAACCCGTCGTTTCACTCCGATGAGTGATCATGATCCCCGGAATCAGCGATCCCGTTGCTCCGGAAACAAGTGACAGCGCGACGACAGGGTAGAAACCCCCACAGTAGGCCATGTAGACTTTACGGGTATAATCAACTCAAGCAAGTCAAGAACACGTGATCGCGGTTCGAACCTGACCTTATTGCAGGAGGATGGCGATGGCAGGAAAGGCTAAGGCGGTTGAATCAGGGGCGGACCTAAGAGGCCGACTGGCGGAACTGGGGACGAGTCTCGGACTTGAACCCTCTACTGAGAGTTTGTGAAAAAACCGTCGCGAGCGAAGGGAGGTCGCGTTCCGCTGGAGCGCAGGAACCGCAGTGTATATTGAAATACATGAGGATTCCGAGCACCGCCGGAACGCGAGATCCCGAGCGCAGTAGGTTTTTTCACAAACTCTGAGGTGGAGGTAGGACGAAGGATTTGGGGCGCTAGGCGCCGAATCGATGTGGTCCTCCGTCACCTCGAGACCCGGAAGACTTTAGGTATCGAGTGTAAATATCAGGGAACCCAGGGCAGTGCTGAGGAGAAAATTGCTGGAACCATTGAAGATATCCGGGCCTGGCCTATTCATGGAATCGTCGTGTTTGCTGGAGAGGGTTTTTCCCCAAATATGAAAGCTTATCTGCTATCGACAGGCCGGGCTGTTGAATTCGAAGGTACGAAGAAGTGGCTTGAGCTCTATTTCGGGTTGTAGCCAATGAGCTCCTTTAGGGAGCCGCCTCCTCGACCGTTTTTGAAATGGGTCGGCGGGAAAAGGCAGCTCGTGCCCGAATTACTCAAAGCAGTCGAAGCGGCGAAGGCGTACCGCCGTTATCACGAACCTTTCTTTGGCGGGGGCGCATTATTTTTCGCTTTGGCGAGAACCGGGCAGCTTACCGGGAAACCCCGTGTTTCCGATGTAAACAAGAATCTGATCGAAGCATATCTAGCTGTTCGCGACGACGTTGAAACGGTCGTTAAGCTTCTTAGGGAACACAAAGCGAGGCACTGCGAAAGCTATTACTACGAGGTGCGAAGCAATGTTCCCCGCGCCTTAACGAAAAAGGCTGCGCGATTAATCTACCTCAACAGGACGTGTTTCAACGGACTCTATAGAGAGAACAGTAAAGGCAAGTTCAATGCTCCCCTCGGACGCTATAAAAACCCGACGATCTGTGATGAAGAGAATTTAAGAGCGGTCTCGAAAACCCTTGCCGGGATAAGCATCGAGGCATGCAGTTTCGCTTCTGTCCTAACGTTTGCAAAACGTGGGGATCTTGTTTATTTCGATCCTCCCTACCAACCCATTTCCGAGACGGCCTTTTTCACCGCGTACTCAAAAAAAGGCTTTTCGGAGACCGCACAAAAAGAATTAGCAGAAGCGTTCGCTCGGCTTGCAAACCGGGGAGTTAAAGTCATCCTCTCCAATTCAATCACCGATTTCACCGTCGAGCTATACAACAAAAGCTATTTTGTATATCAGGTTTTCGCAAATCGTTTTGTAAACAGCAAAGCGGATCGCCGCGGAAAGATCCCGGAAGCGCTAATTACGAGCTTCCCCTTACCCGTCGATGGTGAGCGCATCCTTCAACTTAACGTTCCGTTCTCGCCTAGTGACAGTGGAGGAATCGAAAGGATGCTTGCGAAAGAGTGGTTGCTCCAGAATAACTATACGGCCATCGCGAAGCTTATCGATGAGGTTGTCGCTGAATGGAAGGCTCAAGGGAAAGCTACTCGTCGCAATTGGTGGGAAATCCTTGCTGGCGATACAAACGGGAACCCTCGGATCATCGCCGGACGCGCATTTCCCGTTCTGCGCACAGCCCAGCTTCGCCAAGGTGTACCGGTTAGCTCCGCCGCGCTTTGCCACAACCCGAACGAAGAAGCTCCGCCTATCCGCGTAACGACACGTTGGTCACGGCGTTCCAAAAACGCCTAAGACGCCGCCGCCCAGATTTCGTAACCTTGGGCGGGCAGCGGCGTTCACGATGCGCTGGAGTCAACCAGAGCCTTGGGGCAGCCCAGGCTAACGAAGCCGATGCTGGGAGTTTTTTGATCATTTTTTTGCGTTTGCGGGTAGCTGCCGCTGTCGGAACGCGCTCCAATAGAGCAAAAGATTGCCGAGTAAGAGCAGCATGCCTAGCGCCACTTGCGTTATCCGGTTCAGTCCCGGGGGATAGATGATAGCGACGAGATAATGATCGATAAAGCTGCCTGCATAGGCTTGCTCGCCGGAAGCCATGCGCAGTCGCTGCTCCAAAGGGGTTAAGGGACAGATCCAACCGCATAGGCTTATCGCCACACCCCAGGCGAGCGCGGGCAGATGTACCCAGGCCCAACGGCGTTTCCAGAGCACCAACAGACCGCCGAAAATGACAAACAGGATAAACCCCATGTGCAGCACGAGCAGCAGGTCGGCCAACTACATCACCCCTCTGCTCCGCCCAAACGCGATGGCGGATATTCCTTACCTGCTTCGTCGGGGGGGGCGAACGGCTTGGCCGGTATCCTGATCAGGAAAGGTGGTCAATCGTCCCGTCATTGGTTAAGCTCATTCAACAAGCTATCAAGGGAGCAACCTCTGAACGCCGTTGTTCAACCCAAGGATTTTTTGCGCATCGCTCTGATTTTTGAGGGCAGCCTAGCGCTACTTGCGTTTCTCCTTGGCTGGCTTTTGGGTATTAACCCCCTGCAGCATATCCTTTTCGAGTGGCCGGCACTGGGATGGGGATTATTAGGCACGGCTCCGCTACTGGTGTTTTTTTTCTTCTCTTATCGTTTTCCGACAGGCGCTCTGGCGAGGATCAAATCGTTCTTGGTGCAAGTGCTGGGACCTCCGCTGGCGGCCTGTCGCGGCTATCAACTTGCGTTGCTCGCTGGGATGGCCGGTTTTTCTGAAGAGCTCCTCTTCCGAGGTGCGCTGCAACCGTGGCTGGGATCGCTGTGGGGAGCCTCGCTCGGCTTGCTTGCGAGCAGCGCGCTATTTGGGCTGGCGCATTTTATCACCCCCCTGTATGCATTACTCGCGGGACTCACGGGGGTTTATCTTGGGCTGTGCTTGGATATCGGGGGGGAGCGCAATCTCGCTATCCCCATCATCATCCACGCTGTTTATGACTTTATCGCTTTCGTGGTGGTGGCCCAAACGTTTCGCCGAGATAACAGAACAAGCTTCGGTTAGCGATCGGCCAGAACGGCGGCGACCCGCCGTTGTATGTCCTCTGCGGCGGCGCGCGCGTCTCGCGCTTCGCGGATCGGGCGCCCTACCACGATGTAGTCCGCGCCATTGCGCAGGGCCTGTTCCACATCGACGCTGCGCTTCTGATCGTCGACCGGGCGGTTTTCTATCGGGCGGATCCCCGGGGTCACGATCAAAAACTGATTTCCTAGCTCATGGCGCAGGGCCGGCGCTTCCAGCCCAGATGAGACCACACCGGCGCAGCCCAAACTCAAAGCGCGCCTTGCCCGCGAAAGCACAAGAGTCTGCGGATTGGTCTTAAAACCAAGATCTTGCAAGTCTTTTTGGTCGAGACTGGTCAACACGGTGACTGCCAGCACACCCACATCCTCAGTGTGCTCACAAGCCGCCTTCAAGATGGCGTCGTTGCCGTGCACGCTGGTAAACGAAATCCCCTTTCCGTTGAGCTGTCTCACCGCCGCCGCGACCGTCTGCGGCACATCGAAAAACTTAAAATCCGCGAACACCCGCTTGTCTTGCGCCAGCAACCAGTCGATCAATTCAAAGTAGCTTCCGGACATCAGTAATTCCAGCCCGAGCTTATAGAAAGTTACCGTCTCACCCAGTAGCGCCACCCAATTTTTCGCTTCCCGCAATGTCGGCACATCCAAGGCGAAGATCAAACGATCTCTAGGAGGGATGTTCTTGGTCACGCCCTTTGCCCGTATGCAGAGGAACCCCTCAAAGGCCCCTATCTGGCTGCCAACACTAATTCTCGGGCGCAGCCGGGGTGCGTGGTGGTGTGCTCATCCCCGCTTCCGGAACGGGGCGGCGAGGCAGCTTTTTCTGATCTGGCTCCGATAGGTAGCCCACGATGTTGGCCAACACAAACAAAACAACGGCGATAATAACGAATTTTTTCATGATGCTATCATTCTATCGACGACAGAGCTTAGGCATGATCGATGTTAATCAATTCTTTTCTTGCAGGCAAAGGAAACGCTTAAGCTTATAATTGCTTTAATACAACTGAAAGGCCTTTGGAGCATGGACAACGAAGAAATCAAGCGCTTAATCGAAACCGGCGTCCCAACCAGCGTGGCGACGGTGGACGGCGACGGGACGCATTTTCAAGCCATCGTGATCAGCGCTGTCTTCCAAGGGCTCGGGCTCGTTAAGAGACATCAGCTTGTCTATGCAGCCCTGGGCAACCGCATGGGCGGGGAGATCCACGCCCTATCTATCCAAACCTACACCCCGAAAGAATGGGAAGAAAGCAAGTCCCTTCCTGTACTGTAGGCATTCATGGATAAGCTCATCATCGCCGGTGGCGACCCGCTGCGCGGTGAAATCCGCATCTCCGGAGCAAAGAACGCGGCCTTACCTATCCTAGCGGCCACCTTGCTGACCGATCAGTCCGTCATCATCGGCAACGTACCCCATGTGCGCGATGTTACGACTACGATGGAGCTTCTGAGACGCATGGGGCTGCAGGTGATGGTCGATGAACAGATGCATGTCGAAGTCAACGCCGGCACCGTAAACCACTTCTTTGCCCCTTACGAATTGGTCAAGACCATGCGCGCCTCGATCCTGGTGCTGGGACCACTGCTCGCCCGCTTCGGCAAAGCCGAGGTGTCGCTTCCGGGAGGCTGTGCCATCGGAGCGCGCCCGGTTAACCTGCATCTCAAGGGCTTGAGCGCCATGGGTGCGGAGATAACCGTGGAAAACGGCTACGTCCGTGCCCAAGCCAAGCAACTCAAAGGGGCACAGCTCACCCTCGACATAGTGACCGTGACCGGAACGGAAAATCTCATGATGGCCGCGACCTTAGCGAACGGAACGACGGTGATCCGCAACGCCGCCCGGGAACCAGAGGTGGTGGACCTAGCAAAGTGTTTGATCAGCATGGGGGCGCAGATCGAAGGCGCAGGAAGCGATACAATAACCGTGGAAGGCGTGCAGGGTCTTTCAGGCACACGTTACGACATTTTGCCCGACCGCATAGAGACCGGCACCTTTCTAGTGGCGGCGGCGATGACCGGCGGTTGCGTGAAATTGAAAAACACCTCGCCGGAGTTATTGGGATCGGTGCTCGCGAAGTTGCAAGAAGCGGGCGCGGAGATAGAGCTAAGCGATACCTGGATAAAGCTGGACATGGAGGATCGCCGCCCGCAGGCCGTCGATGTGCACACGGCGCCTTACCCGGGATTTCCGACCGACATGCAGGCGCAGTTTACTGCCATGAACTGTGTGGCTGAAGGCATGGGGATGATTACAGAAGCTGTGTTCGAGAACCGATTCATGCATGTATTGGAATTGCAGCGCATGGGGGCCAACATCCGCTTGGAGGGCAACACGGCGATCACCCAAGAGGTCGACCGATTGACCGCCGCTCCCTTGATCGCTACCGACCTGAGGGCGTCGGCTTGCCTGGTGCTGGCGGGCCTGGTGGCGCAAGGGGAAACCGCGGTGGACCACATCTACCACATCGACCGAGGTTACGAGGCGATAGAAGAGAAACTGTCGCAGTTGGGTGCGCACATCCGCCGCGTGCGCTGATCGCGATCTCCCATGGAAACACCCGATGCAGCCGCCGGGCTTACCATTGCGCTAGCGAAAGGCAGGGTTTTCCAAGAAGCTCTGCCACTGCTCGCGCGCGTCGGCATCCAGCCGCGCGACGATCCCGAAACCTCGCGCAAGCTGATCTTAGCAACCAATGAGCCCGGGATCACGCTGGTCGTGATCCGCAGCGCCGACGTACCCACGTATGTGGAGTACGGTGCGGCCGATCTTGGGATGGTGGGAAAAGACGTGTTGTTGGAATACGAGGGAGGTGGCCTCTATGAACCCTTGGACTTGGGGATCGCGCGCTGTACCCTCGTGGTGGCGGGCCGGGAGAACACGAGCGTGAGGCATACACCGGTGCGTATCGCGACCAAATACGTCTCGAGCACCCGACGCTTTTTCGCCCAGCGAGGCGAGCCGGTCGAGGTCATCAGGCTTTACGGCTCCATGGAGCTGGCGCCTTTAGCCGGGTTAGCGGACTGGATCGTTGATCTAATGGACACCGGCAACACCCTGAGGGCGAACGGCTTGGCGCCTTTGGATACGATCGCTAAGATAAGCTCGCGGCTGGTAATCAACAAGGCGGCGATGAAAGTAAAACACAAAAAGATTAAAGAATTGCTTGCTCGCCTCACGGCCGCGGTGGATCCACGGCCGTGAGCGGGGCGGATAAAACTGGGACGCAACACAAAAATATGAGCATTAACAGGCTACAGACCAGCGCCCATGATTTTTTTTCGCGCTTGGATGCTCTCCTGGCGTGGGATCGAGAGGAAACCGGTGATGTGAATGAGACCGTTCGAGGCATTCTGGCGCAGGTTCGTGCCCGCGGCGATGAAGCGCTGTTGGAGTACTGCAACCGTTGGGACCGGCGGAAGCTAAAAAGCGCCAGTGGTTTTTTGATCCCCGCGAGACATCTGAACGCTTGCTTGGAGGGGCTCGATCCCAGCTTACGCCTGGCCTTGGAAGCCGCCGCTGAACGGATCCGGGCTTTCCACCAGCGCCAATTGCAAGGATCTTGGACCTATACCGAAGCCGACGGCTCGGTGTTAGGGCAGCGGGTCACTCCTTTAGATCGCGTGGGCGTTTACGTTCCCGGAGGAAAAGCCGCCTATCCGTCTTCGGTGTTGATGACCATCATCCCGGCCAAGATCGCAGGCGTGGCCGAGATCATTATGGTGGTGCCTGCCCCCGATGACCAACTGGACGCGACAGTGCTCGCCGCGGCCGCGCTCGCCGGAGTCGACCGTGTCTATACCATCGGAGGGGCACAAGCAGTGGCGGCGTTGGCCTTTGGCACTCAGACGGTGCCACGGGTGGATAAGATCGTGGGGCCCGGGAACATCTACGTGGCGCGGGCCAAGGCCATGGTTTTCGGCACCGTCGGTATCGACATGATCGCCGGCCCATCGGAGATCCTGATCGTGTGCGATGGAGGGACGGACGCGGATTGGATCGTCATGGATCTGTTTTCCCAAGCCGAGCACGACGAACAGGCTCAGGCCATCTTATTGAGCCCCGATCCCGGCTTTCTAGATGCAGTACAGGACAGCATCACCCGGCGGATCGAGGCAATGGAGCGCGCCGCGATCATCCGCCATTCCTTGGCCACCCGAGGCGCATTGGTTGAAGTCAAGGATCTGCAAGAAGCCGCGGCCTTGGTCAACTATATCGCACCGGAACATTTGGAGCTGTCCGTGGCCGATCCGGAAGCGCTGCTGGAGCAGATCCGCCATGCCGGCGCGATATTCATGGGTCGGCATACGGCGGAAGCGCTGGGAGACTATTGTGCCGGCCCGAGCCACGTCCTACCGACCGCGCGCAGCGCGAGGTTTTCCTCGCCTTTGGGGGTATATGACTTCCAGAAGCGCTCTTCCCTTATCCACTGCTCTCCGAGCGCCGCGAGGGAGCTAGGGAGGATCGCGTCGACCTTGGCGCACGCGGAAGGCCTGACCGCCCATGCCCGTTCCGCAGAATATCGCGTCAACCAAGCATAAGCCGATGGTGACCGCTTTCGCAGCAGAGCCGCCGACCCGCTGGGTAGGACCCGAGATCCAGGCCCTCACCGCCTATCATGTGCCCGCCAGCACTGGCATGGTAAAGCTGGACGCGATGGAAAACCCCTATCCGTGGCCGGACGATCTGCGCGATCCCTGGTTACAGAGCCTGCGCAACGCCGAGCTTAACCGCTATCCCGATCCCGAGGCCAAAGAGCTAAAAGAGAAGCTGCGCGAGCTCCTTGGGCTTCCGCCAGAGGCGGGTCTGCTGCTCGGCAACGGCTCCGATGAGTTGATCCAGATGATCCTGCTCACCGTGGCGAGCCCGGGACGCTGTGTGCTCGCCCCCGAACCGACATTTGCGATGTACAAGATCATCTCACAATGCGTCGGCTTGCGTTTTGTGGGGGTGCCGCTTTTGATCTCCGATTTTGCTTTAGACATAGAGACCATGCTGGAGGCGATCGCATGCCACCAACCCGCCGCGGTATTCTTGGCCTACCCCAACAATCCGACTGCAAACTTGTTTGCACGCAGCCACCTAGAGCGGATCCTCCGCGCGAGCCCCGGCGTGGTGATTATCGATGAAGCGTACCACGAGTTTTCCAAGGCCACATTCCTGCCAGATCTCCCCACCTACCCAAACTTGCTGATCCTGCGTACACTCTCAAAGTGCGGTTTAGCGGGACTGCGCGTTGGGGCGCTGGTGGGGCGCCTGGATTGGATCCGGGAAATCAACAAGGTGCGGCTTCCTTACAATCTAAACACGCTTTCGCAGGCAAGCGCTCTCTTTATGCTCGGTCGCGCGCGGGTGCTGGAAGAGCAGATCGCCCGAATATGCGCGGATCGTGAACGCTTAGCGGAAAGCTTAGGCGCTTTGCCGCAAATAAAATTCTGGCCTAGCAAAACAAACTTTCTTACACTTGAGAATAAGAGGTGCGATGACTTGGCCGATAGACTCAAGCAAAAAGGCATTTTGATTAAGGATCTAACGGGGGTGCATCCTTTAGTGGAGGGATGCATACGGGTGACAGTGGGAACCCCCGAAGAAAATAATATCTTTCTTCAAGCGTTGGCTTCGGTCGGGTAGGGATGCGCGGGGATCTCGGCTTGGGGACGACTAAATCACGCCGAAACCGTTAGGGGAAAGTGTGACCGAAGACTCGTCAAATCGTAAACAGGGTGTAGACAAAAACCGCCGCCGCTTTTTGAGCGCGGCGACGACGGTGATGGGCGGGGTCGGGATCGGATTCGCGAGCGTGCCCTTCTTCTCCTCGTTTCAGCCTAGCGCCAAGGCCAAGGCGATAGGCGCGCCCATCGAGATGGATATCAGCAAGCTGGAACCGGGCCAGCGCATTATCGGCAAATGGCAAGGCAAACCCGTTTGGATCGTGCGCCGTTCAGACGCTGTCGTCACTGCGTTGGAAGGATTGAACGAGCTACTGCGCGATCCCGACTCTAAAGAACCCCAGCAACCCGACTACGCGCGTAACACTTACCGTTCCATCAAGCAGGAATATCTCGTCGTCGTCGGCGTATGCACGCACTTCGGCTGCGCCCCGCTGTATCTGCCCGTAGGCGAATACAACGCCGAGGTAAAGGATAACAAAGGGGGGTTTTTCTGTCCCTGCCACGGGTCGCGCTTTGACATGGCGGGCCGAGTCTACCAAGGTGTGCCGGCGCCGACCAACTTAGTGGTACCACCCCACCAATTCCTAAGCGGCAGCCGCCTGCTCATCGGGGCAGACGATGTCCAGGAGAGTTCATGATGAGCAAGTTTCTTGGCTGGGTCGACGCCCGTTTTCCACTCAGCAAGTTGTGGAACGAGCACTTAGCGAAATATTACGCGCCCAAGAACTTTAACATTTGGTACTTCTTTGGCTCGCTCGCGCTGGTGGTGCTGGTGATCCAGATCGTCACCGGGATCTGGCTGACCATGAGCTACAAGCCTGATGCGGAACAGGCCTTTGGCTCTGTGGAATACATCATGAGGGACGTCGAATGGGGTTGGCTGATCCGCTACATGCATTCCACCGGCGCGTCCGCCTTTTTCATCTGCGTCTATTTACACATGTTCC
>JBOIEG010000753.1:0-6406 GCA_050740915.1 Gammaproteobacteria bacterium
GATCTGAGGCGTATTTATGCATCTGATTCATTACTTGGAATAAAGTTACGTTCTATAGGTCCAAAATTTTGGGTATCAAAAAATCTGTTGGGCTGTGGGTATGTGGGCAACAGGGAAGTTGTCCATATATCCACAGCCAGAGCCTGTAGGACTTGCGTCAGAATCGTTGTTTTCCTCAGACGCCCTTAACTCCATAGGGTCTATCAAGTAGAAAACTACCCACAAATTTTGCTGAGGAGCCTTATTTTTGGACTATGGCCAATGATCGAGCAAGCCAAGCTAAAATGGAATGAATACGCGGACCAGCGTGCCCCCTAGGGGACTCACATCGAGAGCGATCTCACCGCCATAGACCTCGACCACCAGGTCTTTTACCACGGCCAAGCCGATGCCGTGCCCTGCGGTGGACGAATCGTGGCGAACCCCGCGCTCAAAATTGGACCGTTTCTCGCTTGGGATCCCAGGGCCGTCGTCTTCGATCGTCAATTCCAAAGCAGGGCGATTTGCGCCTTCGCAAGGACGCAGCCAGGCGCTTACCTTCACGCCGCTGCGACACCACTTGCAGGCATTGTCCATAAGGTTTCCCAAGATCTCCATGAGATCCCCCTCATCCCCATAGAACTGCGCTTCCGGGGTGATGAGGATCCGGAACTCGCACGGTCTTTCGGCATAGACCTTCTTAAAGGACTGGATCAATTTATCGCAAACCTCCCGCACATTGACCGGTGTGGCGAGAGCCGTGCGACCGGAGGCGACGGCTCGCTGGAGCTGGTATTGCACGGTGCGGTCTAGGCGCTCTAGTTGCTCGCTGAGGGTCACCCGAAGCTCCGACGGATCGGAGCCACTTTCCAATGCCGTTCGCATCACCGCTAAAGGGGTCTTTAGGCTGTGGGCCAAGTCCCCTAAAGCATTACGATAGCGTGTGAGATGCCGCGTGCTGTTGCGCACCAGCGCGTTGAGGTTCTCAGTCAGGCTGCGCAGCTCGCTGGGATAGGTGCCCTCCAATTCTTGGCGATGCCCGGCCTCTATCTCGTTCACCTCCCAAGCCACGCGCCGCAGAGGGGCGAGGCCCCAGCGCAGGATCACGCCTTGCACTGCCAACAGCACCAGGGCGGCGGCGAGCAACCACCCCCATAAGCTTCTGCGGAAACCCGCCACCTGATTGTCATAAGCCGCGCGGGTTTCGGCGACATAAAAAACATAGCGGCGGGTTTCGTTGAGCGCCACCTCCCAATCTACTGCAAATCCGATGGCGAATAACGCCGCCCCATCGGAGGCCCTTCCCTCGCTGAATACCGCTTCCCCCGGAGCCGCCACCGTAGGATAGGGGATCTCTATGCCGAGCGCAGAGCGCGAACGCCAGACGAGCTTGTTACCCTTAGCGCTAACTTGCCCATAAAGCCCCGACCCGGGCATGGAGAAACGCGCTTCGGGGAGCGCCTCAGGAAGGACGAGCTGCGGCGACCCATCGAGTTGGGCCGCGGCCAATAGCGAATAGATCTGCGTTTGCAGTCGCCCCTTGACTGCCAGCAGAGCACTGTCCCTAAAGGCGCGGTCCAAGGCAAAACCGGTCAACCCTAAGAACGCGGCTAATACCAAGGTCGCCGCGACCAAGAGCCGAGCATTGAGCGAAGGCATTAGCTTTGCGGCTCGAACCGAAACCGATATCCTCTCCCTCGCAAGGTCTCTATCGGATCATGGGTTCGGTCGGGGTCGAGCTTGCGCCGCAAGCGGCCGATTAAAACCTCCAGCACATTACTGTCGCGATCGAAATCCTGGGCATAGAGGTGCTCTGTCAGGGTCCCTTTCGAGACCACCTCTCCCGCGTGCAGCATGAGATATTCTAAGACCCGATACTCGTAGGCGGTCAGATCCACTTCTTTGCCCGCCACGGTGACCTGCTGCGTCGCCGTGTCCATGCAGAGCGCTCCGATCCGCAGCACCGACTCCGCCCACCCCGCGGCGCGCCTGACTAAGGCGCGCAGGCGAGCGAGCAGTTCTTCCACTTCGAAGGGTTTTACCAGATAGTCATCCGCCCCTGCCTCCAGCCCCTCTACCTTATCCTGCCAGCGGCTGCGTGCGGTTAGGATAAGAACGGGGAACTTGCGGCCCGCAGCCCGCCACTCTTTAATGATCTCGATCCCGGAACGGTCGGGAAGTCCGATGTCAGCAATGGCCACATCGATAGCGTATTCCAACCCCAAGAAGGCGCCCTCTAGGGCGTTGGGAGCGACATCGACCGCGTAACCTTTTTTGCGCAGCCTTGCCGCCAAACCCTCGCGCAGAGCGGTTTCATCTTCGATCAACAGCACGCGCATGTTGGATCGGTCATTGAATCTGGCCGGTTTCCCCATCCACCGCGATGATGCGCACGCGGCCGTCCGGCATCAATACCTTCACCAAGTAGACCAGCCTGCTGCCCATGTCTTGGGTTTGCACATCCAAGACCCTGCCGCCTGTAGCCTGGCGGGCAAACGCAACGGCTTGACCCTGGCCGATCCTGGCCTGAGCAAGCGTGATAAGAGTCCCTCTGCGCTGCGATCCGATTTCAAGCGCTTGCGGCTCTAGTCCCCCTAAACAAAGGAACAGCAGCAGCAGGGACATACGAACAGCTTTCATGAATGGCTTTCCTTTAGCCTTTTGGAGCCGAACTTAAGCGAGGCGAGCTGAATATCTACTGAATGTTCAGGGCCCTCCGGGCCCGGAGACCACCCGATCGTGCTCCAGCGCCGGGATCATGCGCCGTGCCTCGATGACCTTCGCCGGATCGATCTCGGCGAGGATATACCCCGCTTGCTCTCCGCCGTCCGCCAACACCCGGCCCCATGGGTCGATGATCAGCGAATGGCCATAGGTCGCCCTGCCGCTCTTTCTCACCCCGTGCTGGCTGGGTGAGAACACATAGCAGCCGGTTTCGATGGCTCGCGCGCGCTGCAATACATGCCAATGGGCTTCTCCCGTGGTTTTGGTGAAGGCGGCGGGAATGGCGAGAAAGCTCGCGCCCCCCTGCGCAAGGCGCCGATACAAATAGGCAAATCGAAGGTCATAGCACACGCTCATACCCAGCATCCCCCAAGGGGTTCGCGCCAGTACCGCGGCGTCGCCGGGCGCGACCATCGCCGATTCACGATAAGTTTCCCCCGACTTGAGGTTGACATCGAAGAGATGGATTTTGTTATAACGTGCGACAAGCTCCCCGTTTGCATCCAATAAATACGAGCGGTTGTTCACCTGGGTCTCGCTCACCTTGATGGCCAGGGATCCCAGCAGCACCCAGGCGCCGAGGCTTTTCGCCAGCCTCATGAAATGAGCCAAGGCCGGGTGATCGGGCTCGTTGTACGCGCTCGCCAGGAGCGTCGCATCATCGGGCGCGATAAAGCTGAAATACTCGGGAAGCGCGATCAGGTCGGCACCCTGAGCACTCGCTTGCTCTACCCAATGGCTGGCCTCTTCTATGTTGGCGCCCAGATCGGTGTCTGCGCAGTTTTGCACGCAAGCCACTTTGAAGGGGGCGCTCATGGCGGCTTTAGACTAGGCGCCGATCCGCCACCAGCATGCCATCCGGGTCCGCATACAGGTAAGCGCCGGGGGTAAATGTCACCCCCCCAAAGCTCACCGCAATATCCCGCTCACCGAAACCCCTCTTTACGCTCTTGCGGGGAGTGGTATTCATCGCCTTAAGCCCGATGCCTATGCTCGCGATCGCCGCCGAGTCACGAATGCAGCCATAAACCACCATCCCCGACCAGCCGTTTTTCTGCGCCACGAGCGCCAACTGATCGCCCACCAACGCGCAACGCAGAGATCCCCCCCCGTCGATCACCAGCACCCGGCCCTGGCCTGGTTCCTCCAGAGCCGCGCACACCAGGGAGTTGTCCTCGTGCACCTTTACCGTCGCGATGACGCCGCAGAACGATCGCAGCCCACCATAGTCGTTGAACATCGGTGCTGTGACTTGCAGCTTCTCGCCGTATCGGTCGTATAAATCCGCGGTGGCTGTACTCACTACGCCCTCCCCAATAGAGCCTGGAGCTTGTGAAAAAATCTGCTGCGTTCGGGATCTCGTGCTCCGGCGGTGCTCGGAATCCTCATGTATTTCAATATACACTCCGGTTGCTCGTCTCATCCTTGAGACTCGCCCCTGCGGGGCTTGCGCGCCGTTTCGCTCCCGGCGAAACGGTCCTGCGCTCCGGCGGAACACGACATCCCGTCGTTCGCGACGATTTTTTCACAAGCTCCCGGATGTCGCGGGGGGAATGCCTAAAACGTGAGGCAAGACCACAGAAATCATCACGCGGTGTACAATTTCTTTGGTCCTTTCAAAATTATACCCTATATCCCAATGAACGCCCTGGAGATCCGCGCTTTAGAAAAAATCTACAAGGACGGACGGCACGCCTTGAAGAGTATCGACCTCACCGTCGCGGAAGGTGATTTCTTCGCCCTGCTCGGCCCAAACGGCGCGGGCAAATCAACGACCATCGGTATCGTCACCTCGCTGGTCACCAAGACCCGGGGCGAGGTAAGCGTCTTCGGCCACGATATCGACCGCGAGCTCGAAGAGGCGAAATCCTTCATCGGGTTGGTGCCGCAAGAAATCAATTTCTCTCAATTTGAAACCGTGCTGGAAATCGTCGTCAACCAGGCTGGCTTTTACGGCGTCCCGCGACTTTTAGCCCACCGCCGGGCGGAACAGTACTTGGGCCAACTCGGCTTATGGGAACGACGCCAGCAGCGCTCACGCACGCTCTCCGGGGGATTGAAGCGCCGCTTGATGATCGCACGGGCTTTATTACACGAACCGAAACTGCTCATCCTCGATGAACCGACGGCCGGTGTGGATATCGAGCTCAGGCGTTCGATGTGGCGCTTCCTCGAGGATATCAATGCCCGTGGGACCACGATCATCCTCACCACCCATTATCTCGAAGAGGCGGAAAACCTCTGCCGCCACATCGCGATCATCGACGAAGGTCAAATCATCGAGAACACCTCCATGAAGGCCTTGCTCGCGAAGCTAAACAACGAGCGCTTCATCATGGATCTGCGCGCCCCTTTGCTTGAGCCGCCGCGGCTGAACGGCTATGGCGTGAGCCTGCTGGATGACACGACCTTGGAGGTCGAGGTAAGCAAAGAACAGGGCTTAAACGATCTCTTTCACCGGCTCTCCGCGCTCGGGGCGGAAGTCATCAGCATGCGCAACAAGGCCAATCGGCTAGAAGAGTTGTTCATACACTTGCTTAAGGAGAACGGACAGTCGTCATGAGGGGGCCCACTCAACCATACTTCATCGCCTACCAAACGATCGTCATCAAGGAAATCGGTCGGTTCATGCGGATCTGGATCCAGACCATCCTGCCGCCCGCGATCACGATGACGCTTTATTTTGTCATTTTCGGAAACCTCATCGGACCGCGGATCGGTCAGATGGGCGGATTCGATTACATCCAATACATGGCGCCGGGACTGATTATGATGTCGGTGATCACCCATTCCTACGCCAACGTGGTGTCTTCTTTTTTTGGCTCGAAGTTCCAGAAGAACATCGAAGAGATGCTGGTGGCACCTATCCCCAATTTCGTGATCGTGGCGGGCTATATCACGGGCGGTGTGGCGCGCGGACTCCTCGTGGGCGTGGTGGTTACGGTGGTCGCGCTCTTTTTCACCAAGCTCACGCTGCACTCGCTCGCCATCACCGCCGCCACGGTGTTGCTCACAGCGACGCTTTTCTCTCTCGGAGGCTTAGTCAACGGGATCTTCGCCAAGCACTTCGACGACACCTCTGTCATACCCACCTTCGTGCTGACCCCCCTGACTTATCTCGGCGGGATCTTCTACTCCATCGACTTGCTGCCAGAGCTCTGGCAGAAAGCATCCCTCGCCAATCCCATTCTCTACATGGTGAATGCGTTTCGCTTCGGTATCCTCGGCGTTTCCGATATCGACATCGCCGTGGCCTTTGGAGTGGTTATTCTTTTTATCCTGATCCTGACTGGGCTCTCTTTAATTCTGCTGAAAAATGGCGTCGGGATAAAAACGTAATCGTCGGGATCTGTGGGCGAACCCGCAGCACCCGCGCAGCGGGCTTCCGCCTACCCACACTCTGCCGAAGCCAGAAAGAAAATAGGCGCCCCCCCTATCACCGCCCTTGGCGTTTGCCATGGAAGGGAATGAACCGGCGGATCCACTGCCAACCGAATTTACTCAAGCGGTGCTTGAAGTTCGCCAGGAACCGCGACGCCTCGTCCGGTGCTGAAAGTCCGGCGCCGTGTCATCCGCCTAGGAGCCTGTCGGACTTAGGTTGAACACCAAAGTCATAACGTGCGTGTTGAGCGCCAAAATCGAGGTTCGGGTGGTCATCAAGGCGATCGACTCCGTGAGTTGATGATGGACAGACTCTTCTCGG
>JBOIEG010000754.1:0-2713 GCA_050740915.1 Gammaproteobacteria bacterium
ATCGTACTGGGGGGCCGCGCCCTGCGCCGGGCGATGGGGACGGCGCTCAGCTACAAATACGAGGGGGTGAAACGGCACGATGTCTACGAAGGCAACGCCAAGGCGCAACAGGCTGAGGCACGCATGGATACGCTGCCGCCGGACGTGCTCGAAGGAACACGGCGCGCCCGGCATGCTCCCGAGCGGCGTAAGCCAACCGCTGCCAAATTCCGGGGCTTCCGCGGCTGGCGCTCCTCGACGGCGTCGGAACCGTCGCCATGACGCCGGTCCATGTAGCTATCGCTGTGTTGCGCGCGTTCATGCAAGGCGCTCAGCGGGCGTGGAACCGGCACTGGGGTAGAATTTGCGTGACAGCAAGGGTTCGGTGGGGTAACCTTCCTTTCTAGCAGTAAATTAAACAGCTACCGAAACGGTAGCCCCTTCCCCGGTTTCTAACCGGGCAAATCGCTCCGCTTAAGCGTTGTAGCGTCTTGCACCGGGATGCTGCATGCTCTTAACGAATACGGCAGGGAAGCTTGCCCAGGGGAGGTGCCAACCTCCGCCTTGTTACCGTAGGTAAGTAAGCACTTCTTCCGTCCGGTAATGCCCCATTAGCTGGCTGGTTCGCTCGAGCGCTATCGACCAAGTTATCCCTAAGCGAGTGAGCTCATCCACGCGCTGCTGCGCGAAGGTGTGGCGCAGACCATGGATCCCGTGGCTGTACCCCAATGCGCGTTGACTGGCACGTGTCCACTGCTGGGACAAGCGGTTTCCCGCGGGTAGGGCGTAGTATTGCTTGGTGCTATGTTCGAGACCGCGGTGGATAAAGTCGCGCGGTGTTTCAAGCCGGATGGACTCGAGCGAGCGCGCCGTCTCGGGGCGGACAGAGGATAGGTACTCATGGCCCCCTTTGCCTATGAAGGTAAATCGGGGCCAGTCCTCTCGAGCTAAGAAACGATCGGGCCGCAACTGATCGAGCCTGGCATTACGGAGTGGCCTCTCTTCGGCCGGGCGTAGGGACGCTAAGTCTTCGACCCGGCAGCCGCTTTCCACCAGGACCCCCGTGGCCAGTCGCGCGGCGGGGGAGAGCAGACAGTGAACGAGCCTGATCTGGTCTGCGGTATAAGCGCGGCTTATTTGGTTTTGGGCTTCGTGGCTCCGACTTGGAACAGTGAGTGTCCCGATGTTCGGCAAGGTTTCCAGCGCCTTGGCGTACCCTTGCACCGTTGCGGCCCGTAAGCCCTCGTTAACGCGTGCGTCGATATAGGCTTGCGCCTGCTCGCGGGTGATCGCCGTGAGCCGCAAGGTGCCAACGTGTTGCTGAATATGCTCTGCCGCACGGCTTAGATCTCCGATATACCGATTTGACGGTGCGATCCGAACGTAAGCGTGCCCCGGAGGCTTTGGAGCAACCCCGATGAGCGCGCGCCAGGATCCAGGTGCGCGCCTGATCGCGCATCGGGCACGAGGCATTCCCGCGTTGCCGTCCGCGCCCGCCGCGCTTACTCAACGGCCAGCCCTTTGAGGTAGCGGTGCACGGTGGAGGCGTGCACCTTGGTACGCTTGCGGACCCTGAGCCATACCACAATATCGCGTTCACTCGCCCCCTGTTTCCAAAGCGCCGTGATCTCTTGGCGATAGCGATCGAGCTTTTGGCGCCCAGGGGCTTGCCGACGTTGGCGCGCGATGGCGCGCATCCAGCGCACATGCTCGAGCTCCTGGCTCGCTTGGGAATCCGACAGGCCCTCGACACTTTCAGTCGATCGTCGCTCGCGTACGATCGGGCGGATCAGCTGATCGGTTGGCTCCCCAGTGCGTAATGCGCGCGGGCGGGTAGTCCTCGGCAAAGTGTTGGAGCTCATCCAGCTGACCTACCACCGTGGTTAACGCGAACGCGCGCTCGTCCGCGGACACTGCTGCAACTCCCTGGTGCACCAGCCCTGCTGCACCCAGCACCGCGCTTGCGAGCCGGGGTGCCGCTTCTGCGCCAGCCGGTAGGGCGGTGCCCTGACGGGCACGGATAGCCCGTCAGGGCGGCGGTCACTCGCTGGCGCACGCGCTGTCACGGGTCGATGCCTGCAGCAATGCCCCATGGCGAACTGACTGCGCCACGGATGACTGATGCGCCAACCCGCGAGGCGAACTGCGCCAGGTACCGCCCCGCCGGACGAGGATCTTCGGGGCTTCGGCGACCGGTCCTCCGGCAGCTCGCTGCAATCGGTCCATGGCGCCCAGCACCCGCGCATCAGCGGGCGGGCTGGCGCTTGGCTATTGGATCAGCGGACGGGCCGTTCTGGGCCTGGCCCTTGGCGCGGAAGGTGACCGCCTCGACGCGGGATAGATCGAGGTCGATGCTATCGGCCTGGACCTCAATGCGGCTCACCTCCGCCCCGTCTCTGTCTTCCCAGGTGTCCTGCACCAGCGTTCCCTCCACCCGGACCCGGGCGCCTTTGCGTAGGTGCGCTGCGATGGCCTCGGCCTTCGGGCCCCAGAGATTGACCGGTAACCAGAACCCCCCTTTGTCGGTGAAACCACCCGCACCGTTGGGAACCGGGCGATCGAAGTAGATGCGAAGCTCCGCGACGGGCCGTGACTCGCCTTCGAGCGCCACGTGCTTGAGCTCCGGATCGGCACCGAGGTTGCCGCGGCCTATAAACTGATTTGACATCACTGCCTCCTGTTCATGGATTGCAGCAGACGCGAAAGTCTGCAACAGGTGCGTTTAACACTAGGG
>JBOIEG010000755.1:0-7727 GCA_050740915.1 Gammaproteobacteria bacterium
CCCCTTCGGTGCTTTGCTCTCTCATGGCGGTGTGCTCCTTCTTCTCGGGCTCGCGAGCCCGGCTGATTGGTTGATAAACAAAAGGGTACACCGCTTTCACTTTTTACACACCCTTCGATGGTACCTCCTGTTCGGCGGCCACGACCCCAAACGTGAGGCGGGTCCGTGCTCGGGGTTGTTTGAGCCATCCTTGGCTTTCATATAACGCCTGACCGTGGCCATAGGTAGGCAGGATTTCGTCCTCGGCGCGCAGGGCCCTCAGGTTGTCGTAATGAAGTTTATAGGACCAGCTCGGGTGGGCTTGATATTGGATCTGTAGGGCCTGGCGGAGCGCCTCGGACAAGCGGCGGGACTTTCCGATGTCTTTTCGAGGCTGAGGCCGCAGTGCTCCCACCGGATCTTGCTTGGCGTTAAGGGCGGTGTAGTACTAGCGCTCAACGGTCGAAACACCAAAGCGTACGGGTGCTCCGGTGATGGGGTGGCGCCAACTCTTCTGCGCTAACTGGGCAAGCGCCCCGCGCAATGCGCTCGGCTCCGGTGGGGCAGCGAGCAATGGGCCAACAATCGAGAAACGCAATCGTGCCCATCGATCAGGGTCTCGATAATGACTTTCATCGCTCAGTTTCCTCCTTCCGGGAAGGCCACGGCCGATGGGGAAATAAGCGTACGAGCCTCAACGAGACGGCGCGAGACGCATCTTCTGCGGGTTATAACCCTCCATCGACCAACCCGCTCTTGGTGGGGTTCGTCACGGGGATCAGAAAGTGAAGTACCTTGATGAGTCGAGCTTGCTACGTCATGGTCCACGAAACGTTCGAGCAGCGAGGCGGGTAATGCGGCGACATCCACAGGGGGCGTGAAGCGCCCCTTCGCCTGCTTCCAAAACGTGCTCGCCACAAAGACCGCACGCCACCACCGCCGCCAGCGCTTGAGGGTGCGCAGTGACATCCTCAATAAGTCGCGAAGCCGCTCGGCACGCTTTGCGGTCACCCCACCCTCCATGGCCGAAACCAGCACGACGACCGCCCCGAGATAGATGCGCTGGCCCAGAAACCGGACCGAAGGCGGGGTGGTGCGCCGACGGCAGCCCTCCTTCGCACAGCAGAAACTTAAACGGGACTCGTACTCAGGACCCAACCGCGTGGACCGCCTCGATCCTTGCGCGGATAGCGGGCGCTGTGCAGCCCCCCACCACACAGACACCTGGCCGCTCTCGCCACGGCCGCGAGATCCCGATCGATTTGGAATAGAAAGGTATAGAGGTTGGCATCGAGAAGAGTGGCGTGGCACACTTGACGCTTTCGGGGCAACATCCAGGTCACCGATGCCCAGGGCGAGACGCGGCCGGCGGCTCAGTAGGTAGGCCAAGGCGGGCGAGATCGCACCCTGCGTGGGGCCTGGGTGACGGGGGACCGGTATCCGGTCGCTACCGTGGTGTGCGTGCATGAGAAGGGCATGAAGGAGCCCTGGTGTCTGGCTGCGAGCACTCCCACCGAGAGCGCAAAGACCCTGATGAAGCAGTGTGTCGCGGTAGAAGTTCTTGAGAACGGAGTTGAAATCTTTGTTTCGACGAAGTCTACGAGCGTGAAGGAGATAAAATCTTTTACCGGATCCAGAAGCCCCCGCGGAAACGCTGCCGTCGCAGTTGGCACTATTGAATGTGTCAACTCCCATCGGCGGGAAACTAGATTCGTCGATTCGTCAATTTCTTATCTTTGCGTGCCCGGCAAAGCGAAGCTCCCCCCGCTCGAAGGCCTGGCTTAGGGCATCGAGGTATTTGCCCCGAAACACCTTGGAGAAGGCACGGACGGGGAAGAGGAAACCGCGCTTGGCCGCGATCCAACGCTCGGTTTGCTCCGACTCAGCGCTTCTCTCCATGCTTAACCCATTCGAACCGCCGTGGTACGCGACCCGTATGCGCAGTGGTGTGACAGGGACAGCCGTTAGGGCCTACCTATGTCAATCAACTTATTTTTGATGGCGGCGTGGCGGCTTGCAGATGCCTCAGAATAAGGTAGACAGAGCACTAGCTAACCAAAGAGGTGCGAATGACGTGCGCGGCTTGCTCGGGCAAGAAATAAGCATATATCGGGGCCGAATGCAGGGGATTATCGGGCTGATAGTCTAGCCCATATAAGCGGTAGTAGCCTTGTGCGAACTCCGGCCGCATCTCGTGGCGCGAGACCAGCTCCAGGAGCTTGCCGTTGACTATCTTTTTCTCCATCCCGACACCCAAGGTCAGGAGACGGGTTGTTATGTCCTCTGGAATACGGGTGGTGCGCTCCGGCTGGGTAAAGACCTGTAGCAGCAAGCCGTCGGTGTAATAGCCGGTGGGCTCCATGATCCCGATCCCGCGTTGCCAGAGTGCTTGTATCAGATCATCGAGCGTCACCGCCAGTCGCATTCCTCCCTTAGAGCGCGTGACCCGTATCGCCAGATGATGGGCGGTGTATCCATACACATGGTTCCAGTGCTGGATGATCTGGGTGGGATGACCGACATCGGATTGGTCGATAAATAAGCGCAACACCTGCCCGTTATCCAGCATCTTATACAAGAGGTAGGCGCTCCAGCCATCGGCAAACCGGTAATAGACCTCCTCTTCAACCTGCGATCTCACATAGCCGTGCTCGTTGCACAGCAACTCTGCAACGCTCTCGGCCGCTCGCGTCTCGGCTGAGCCGCAGCGAATAGCCAGATGATCGAAATGTGCGAACCAAGCGCGTTCTTCGGCCAGCTCGAGCAACGCGAGATCGGCCTTGCTGTTGAGCAACGATTCGATCACTTTCACGGCCACGTAGACATCAAAGTGCTGCACCCATTGAGCGATGCGGATGGCGTCGCTGTCTTGCAGCGATCCCCTCGCCTGCTCGAAAAGCCTGTCCAGGAACCGCTGCGCAAAGGGATGCACGAGTTGCCTCGCCCCCGGAAGGCTTAACTCCAGAGGGAGCGCTAGTGCCGCCTCTCGGTAAGCGCTGAACAATTGCTCTAGCGAGCGCACACCGGCGAAGAAGGCGGCAGCGCTTGGCTCCGAAGGGGCCGCGCGAAACGGCACCAGATTGAGGGATACGAGCTCGCCGTTCTCGTTTACCGTAGAGAGGCGTTCCGGGTGGTCTGGGTCGGGCTTCAAGCGTTGCTGCTCGCCCACCACTGCGATCGCGAGAGTCGCCGCGAACTCATGATGGCGGTCAGCCAGGATAGTATTCATCCAACAGTATAGTATTCATCTAACTAAATAACACACACAACCCCTGGCGCCAGCCACTTCCGCGTGAGAGGAAGCGATCCAGGGGAGACGCTCGGGCTGGGCGCTATTGCGTAACGCAACAGTCATCGGATTTTCATCGGCTCGCAATCAATTTCTCCTAGGCTAGGGTGAGCGGGGTTTTCCCAACCGCGGAGGGTGATCTATGGGTCGTGCTCAGGCGCGCCCGTTCAGTGTGAGCGGCATTTCAGACCAGGGCCGCGTGGCTCGGCTAAACGCGGCCGTGGCGGCCTTTGTCGACAAAGCGTCCGGGTTGTCTCGGCTGCAAGCGATCTATCGATCCCTACCCCATTCCCCGTCAATGCGGGTGTTTCTGCAACGAGTCCTAGAGGTCTTCGAAGTCCGTTACTTGGCGGATTGCAGCGAGTTGGCCAAAATACCGGGTCACGGACCGGCGCTGGTGGTCGCGAATCATCCATTCGGGGCCATCGAGGGCATCATCCTGGCCAAGCTGTTGCTTGAGATCCGCCCCGATGTGAAGGTGATGGCGAATCACCTGCTATCGAACATACCGGAGCTGAGGGGGCTTTTTATCGCGGTCGATCTGTTCGCAGGAGAGCATTCCAAGACCACAAATAGGCGCCCCCTGCGAACAGCCATTCGCTGGTTAAGCGAGGGAGGATTGTTGTTGGTATTCCCAGCGGGTGAGGTTTCCCACCTGCATTGGCGTTTGCGCGCTATTACCGATCCTCGCTGGAGCCCAACGGTGGCCCGACTGGCGGAGAAAACCCGGTCTTTGGTTCTGCCCGCTTATATTTTTGGCAGCAACAGCGTGCTCTTTCAGCTCTTTGGGCTCATCCATCCGCGATTGCGGACCGCGATGCTCCCGCGCGAATTAAACAACAAGGCAGCGAGCCCGATCCACATTCGGATCGGCGATGCCATCCCTTATCAGAGACTAGCCGCCTTTCCCGATATCGCCGCCAAGACGCGCTACCTGCGCTTTTGCACCTACCTGCTGCGCGACCTGGACGACCCTATCCTTGCCAAACCCGTACGCCCCAAGCACAAGCACCGGCTCGCTCCCGCAGTAGCAAAGGATGCACTGCGCTCGGACCTGAACGCCTTACCGCCGCACCACTGCCTAGGCACCAGTGGCACCCTTTCCGTTTGGTACGCCCATACCCACCAAGTGCCGTTTATTTTTCAGGAAATTGGCAGGCTGCGCGAACTGACGTTTCGGCGAGTGGGAGAAGGCACGGGAAAGGCGGCCGATATCGATCTCTTCGATAGCTATTACTTGCATCTGTTTGCCTGGGACAGTGAAAACGAAAAACTGGTGGGCGCATATCGCATGGGTTTGACCGATGACATCATCGCAAGGTTTGGTGCGAAGGGGCTTTATACCAACACGCTGTTTAAGCTCAAGCGACCCGTTCTCGCGCGGCTCAATCCTGCCATCGAGCTCGGACGCTCATTCGTTCGCCCGGCCTATCAGAAGCGCCATAGTGCCTTGCTGCTATTGTGGTGCGGTATCGGCCATTTCGTGGCAACCCATCCTCGCTACCGCTTCCTGTTTGGCCCGGTGAGCATCAGCAGCGACTACCGTTCGATCTCCCAGCAGTTGATGGTGGCGTTCCTCAGAGTAAACCGTTTCGATCGCGAGCTGGCTCATTTCGTAAAGCCACGCCGCCCGTTTCCCGCGCGTAAACAAACATACCGCGACGGGGTCTCGGATCTAAAGCATATCGACCAGCTCTCCGAGCTTATCTCGCAGATCGAATCCGATCGCAAAGGCTGCCCCGTGCTGTTGCGCCAGTATTTAAAACTCGGGGGGCAACTGCTTGGCTTTAATGTCGATCGTGACTTTAACGATACGCTGGACGGCCTCATGATGGTGGATCTGCTGCGCGCCCCGCCACGAGCCCTTGAACGTTATATGGGAAGAGCGCAAGCCACCCGTTTCCTCGCCTATCAGCAGGAGCGAGAATATTCCCTGCGCAGAGTTTCGTGAACGCTAGGAGCCTGTCGGAAGGATCTTCCTTAGCCATAATTGTCTATCCGAAAAGTCCTTGCCATGGATCCCCGCCGGCGCGTCCATGATCAATGTTTTGTAGCAAACCGAGTGCGGTGACCTGTTCGAGGCGGCTGCCGACCTTCATCTCGCCGGAGAGGTAGTAGCTGTGCTGCTTGTCGAGGTGCGCGAGGAGCGAGCGCAAGGATCGGCCGCGCATATCGACCTTGTGGGAGACGACGTGCCGGGGTTCGCCCTCGATCAGTTTGGCGCTCGTGCGATAAAGGTCGTGGTGTACCTGCGAGTGGCCCACGGCGCGGGGTCTGCCCTCGTGCAGGACGATTAAGCCTTCGTGCCACGTTCCGAGTATGGGGCACTGGCAGTGGATGTGCTCCAGGGTCAGGTTGTCGATGGCTTCGAGCTCCAGCGTGAACGATTTCGTGCCGGCCTGCTGGATGAAGGCATCCTTGGCCATCTCGAAGTTGCCTAAGAGATGCTGGAGGCCTCCGCGGAATCCGACGCCACTTACCGGGTAAAGCGCAAGGCAGGCTGTGACTAGCGAGGTCAACAGCACCATTTCGGCCTTGCTCCCAACTTCCATGCGGTACTTGCGAAGCTGTAAGCTGGTTACTAATTTATAGGCGTATGGCATTACTGCATATTGGCTTCGATCAGATTAACGAAAGCCACTTACAACGCCTCATCGAGGCCGGGGCGGCTGAATCTCGCGAAATCGAATATAAGCGTGAGACCTATGGCACGAACGATGATGCGAAGGCGGAGTTCCTAGCCGACGTCTCATCATTCGCAAACACCATTGGTGGCGATTTGATCATTGGAATGGTTGCCACCAAGGGCGTTCCAATCGCATTCGAACCTTTCATCGATGACCCCGATGCAGAGCTATTGAGGCTACAAAACATGGCACGTGATGGCCTGCAGCCTCGGATCGCGAACTTGCAGCTCACAGCAGTGCCCCTTTCGCAAGGCGGGGCGGCTCTCGTGATTAGGGTTCCCCGTAGCTACAACCCGCCGCACCGCGTCATCTTCAAGCGCAAGAATCGTTTCTGGGCTCGGTCATCAGCGGGGAAATATGAACCAGACGTCGATGAATTACGCGCCATAATCACCTTGGCGCCCCAGTTGACGGATCGCATTCGTGGATTCCGCATCGACCGCACGGCCAAGATAGTTGGAGGAGAAACACCGGTTGCGTTGATGGGGACCTGCTACCTCGTCGTGCATGTTGTGCCTTTTCCAGCTTTTGATTTACGGGCCGCCTTGAACTTTCAAGAGGTAGCGCAACACCCGAATTACTTTCCTGCTCTTTTTAGGCGGCACCCAGGAAATTGGCGCATCAACTTTGATGGCTTCCTGACCTTGTCCAACGCCGACGAAGCTGCCAACCAGCAACGTGCCTACGTCCAGGTGTTTCGTTCAGGAGCGATTGAGGCTGTAGCTTCGATCGTCGCGGAAAGTGAAAGCCCTGGGATAATCGATACCATGACGCTAGAGACCGCAATTATTTCGCATTCACGTGTTTATGCAGCAGGCCTTCACGCCTGCGGTGCTGATCCGCCGCTGGCGCTGTTGGTGAGTCTGTTGGGGACGCGCGGACGACAAATGACAATGTCAAAGTATGTCGTCTCTCTTCGAACTTCGGTGCCTGACCAAGACCCGGCGACTGTTTTAGAGCGAGACCAACTACATTTCGCTGAGAGTTTGTGAAAAAACCGTCGCGAGCGAAGGAAGGTCGCGTTCCGCCGGAGCGCAGGAACCGCAGTGTATATTGAAATACATGAGGATTCCGAGCACCGCTGGAAACGCGAGATCCCGAGCGCAGTAGGTTTTTTCACAAACTCTGAGGTGATTTTCGAGGAGGTTCCCATAGATAACTAAAGCTGTGCGTCTGTGTTACGCCCCATACTTGACCAACTTGCAAACGCCGCTGGGCATGCATCTACGCCACACTTTGACGCGGCAGGGATGTGCCTGCTACCAATTTGCGAACTGCAGGCTCACTAGTGAACCTTTAGCACGTCAGGGATCACATCTACTTGACCGTCATCGCCCAGCCTTACCTCCACCGCCGCCTCCCCCGGGCCTCAACCAAAACTGCACGTAGACCTCTCCTTGGGCGACGGCCATGTCGAGGAGGGGGCGAGTTGCTGCGCCCGCACTACCCCGACTTCCGCAACTCGGCCTCTGTTTCGACGATATTTTAGGCGGGTGGATTTGCAACTGCCTAATTTACCATGGTCAGATTCCTCAGAGGGACCCAAAAGGGGCTGTAGTGCCGACCTAGACACTTGAATCGGGTGCCGTTTTTCTTAAAACTGTTAGGGCATGTTCCTACGTGCCAAGACGCGCTTTAAAGACGGGAAGGAACACCGTTATTGGAGCATCGTGGAAAACCGACGCACGCAAGGCAATCGCATTGTCCAGAGGCAAGTGTTGTATCTGGGGGAGATTAATGACAGTCAGAAAGCGGCGTGGTGTAAAACCATC
>JBOIEG010000756.1:0-1228 GCA_050740915.1 Gammaproteobacteria bacterium
GAAGGCATGTCCGAGCCGCGGCACGCTCACCCGCCTGTTGAGCAGCGTGAAGTCGGCGGGGTGAAACACGCTGTTGCCCAGGCCGGCAACGCCGGCGAACAGGATCAGCATCGGGTAGTTCTGGCTGACCGACAGTCCGAGCGCGGCAAGGGCGAGCAGGGCAATGCCGCCCAGCAGCACCGGCAGCGCCCCCGCGGTCTTGTGGAGGCCATGCTCTCTGGCCAATCCCACCGCCGAAGCCCACAGCGCCTCAGGGATGGGCGAGAAACGCTCGCGAGTCCTGCGCCAGCCCTCGAAGCGCCGATGAACCTGCTCGAGGGGATCGGCATGTGCGAGTGTACCCGCCCGTATCTTTGCGGCTACCATCAGCTGTCCTTCCTGCACTCCTAAAGCGGCAACTGACGATATCAAGAACCTCAGCGGAATTCATGCAGGCTTCCCGGAAGGACACAAATGGCCGAACCTGCGTGTATTCCAACGCCACTACTGCGACCGTCTCTCCGTCCAGAGCTACGAACTCTACTCGGTAAATTTTTCGCCAGCACCACACAGTCGTGTTCGTTTATTATGCCCATATGCTCGTCTTAATTGGATATGCCGTAATCAGTCGCGGGCCGGGACTCCCCGGCTCAAGAATCCATACCGCGCGGACGCTTGGTGAACGAGGGTCAGCAGCGGATCAGCTCGATGTCATACTGAGCGAATACTGGATCAGCCGAAATAAGCGCGATCTCTTCGATCTGTGATTGCGACACCAGTAACCGATCGAAGGGGTCACGGTGGACCATGGGCAAGCGAGCCACCCGCGTCGCATGCTGAAGTGACACTTGCAACCCGTGTAGGCCATCGCGCAGCAAGCGCGGGCCTATAAAGTCCTCCGGGTGTTCCGGCAAAGGTAATTTGCCACGCTGGTACTTGATCGCGATCTCCCAGCAACTGGCTGCGGAGAGATACAGGTCATTCTTGGCATCACTTAAAAGCCCGGCAACTGAAGGCAATAACCGATCCGGAGACACCAAACTCCATAACCAAACATGCGTATCCAGCAGCAGCTTCACTGCTCAAACTCATTGAGCACATCCTCGGGCAAGGGGAGGTACCATCGAAGGGTGTGTAAAAAGTGAAGGCGGTGTACCCTTTTGTTTATCAACCAATCAGCCGGGCTCGCGAGCCCGAGAAGAAGGAGCACACCGCCATGAGAGAGCAAAGCACCGAAGGGGTTAAGAAG
>JBOIEG010000757.1:0-3541 GCA_050740915.1 Gammaproteobacteria bacterium
GCAGGGGTCCGTGTCGAGAAGCAATTGATTCGGCGGTTTTTCGTCGCGTCAATCAAATGAAATCAACGACTCGAGCTAAGACCTCTCGCGAGCTAATTGTCCAGATTTGGCAACGTGCACGTATCAACGCGTTCGCGCATCGCGAAGCATCGAATGAAGCCGCGACTTCTGCGCACAAATACTTCAAGCGTGAAGTCGGCTCGGCGCTCTCTGGAATCTTCTTTGTTGTCCTAGCCTATGTCTTCTCGACCTCTGATCATGATCTCTACCGGATCCCTTCAACCGTTTCCACGCTCGCGGCGGTTGTGATGACTTTGATTTCACTTTATTTTAGCGTGCTTACCCACAGGCTCAAACTCGATGTGAAAGAGGTCCAACATGAGCGTCTCGTTAATTCATACCTCTATCTGGCGCAGAGAACGCGTGAAGCCCAATGGCCTGCCCAAACGGAGGAAGGCGTTGACACGCTCCTTAAGGACTTGGAGCGTGACTTCCAGATACTGAAGGCCACGGGAACTGAGCCTCAAAATCATCACTTCGAACGAGCGCAGGAGATATTTGTCTCGATTGGTAAGGACGAGGATGTGAGCGGCGCGCAAAGCTACGATTTGAAAACCGCCTATGAAGAGGCCGAGCCCCCGGAGGGGAGCTCATGAACGCGCGGCGGCCAGAGAATCATCATTTCAAAAGCCCTTTTTCCTCAGGAGCGAAGATACGACTGGACTGGTAGGCTGTCAAACGTGCACGGTGCCGGGCCGGAATCGGTGAATTATCGGGCTGTCGGGCGACTGGGTTCGCCAAGTACTGCGGCGTTATG
The DNA here is from genome assembly GCA_050740915.1 of Gammaproteobacteria bacterium. Taxonomy (GTDB): domain Bacteria; phylum Pseudomonadota; class Gammaproteobacteria; order JBOHHR01; family JBOHHR01; genus JBOHHR01. The sequence continues at coordinate 818 of JBOIEG010000757.1, forward strand.
GTGTCTTGAGGGATTGCAGGCCAAGGGAGATTGTCGGCTCAGGGAGATGGAGCGGATTGGAGGGGGTATCGGTCAGCGATCAGGGATAAGTGCGTAAAGATTTGGTTAAGACTCGAGGTCAACGAGGCGAGTTAAGATTCGAACTTCACTTCCAAACTCTCGGCGGCCAACTTGGCCGCCGAGATTCGATCGGTGTTTCACGAAGACAGCGCCGACCCTGTTTTTTGCAGCGGCCTCTAGTGTTTTCTTTGAGGCTTGCCGGTACCGAGCCCGCGGAGGAACTGCACCATATCTGAACGGTCAGCCGCGTCCTCTAGAAAGAAAGGATGAGGCGTCGTGGAGCCGCGATTGGGATTCAGGAGATCGTCCAAAGTGGCCACCGAGTTGTCGTGCAGGAAGACCGGCTTGCGTGCAAGATCGAGCAGCAAGGGCAGAGCAGTCCCGCGTTCAAGCCCGCGTAGGCTGGCGTTGACCACCGCCATCTTGTCGTCAAAGATATTGACAGGCATGTCAACGATATTTCCCGGCGTGTTCAAGATCGGATTCAGCGGCGGATCGCGCTGCGCGAGCAGCACGACCGGATCGTCGCCGGGGAAGATCGTCTTCATGTCAACGATGAAAGTCGGCACGAACTTGCGCTGGTTGACGTTATGGCAATTCGTGCAACCCACGGTGCGAAACAACTCGCGTCCACGCGCAATCGCCTGCCGATCTTCGCGCAAGCCACACGGCGCCTGAAGACGGAATAGAAAGGCATTCATGTCAATGAGCTTCTTATTGTTGACACGTACGCCGAGCGGAAAACCTTCGGTGCCGGCCAAAGCAGGATCGGCGGGCGGACGGGCGCGAATGAACGGAAACGGGCCCGCAACGCCGGTGTCGGCGAGTACCTTGGCATAGTCGTCGGCAATTTCAGTTCCAGCCGCATCACCGCCTAACTTCCGTAAGAATGCGCCTCCGCCGGGGGTGAGAAGCGTCGTCGGATCGAGCAGCGCCGTGTAAACCAGGTTGCTGAAATTATCCAACCGGGAGATCGCACCCTCGCTGCCGAACGAAAACGCGAGATCCTGGCGGAACAGCGGCATGTTGTGCATGGGGTCGCCATTGCCGTCCACCGTGTCATCGAACATGCCAACGGGGTAGAAGTCCTTGTTGGTCAGATACGCGTCTACTTCCTCCTCGGTGGAGGTCTCAGTCAACCCTGTCGGCGCCCGGCCGAGGGTCGCGCCTTTGTTGGCGTCAAGCGCGAGCTGAAGCACCGGATAATAGGCGCGCGAATTAGCGCCGAGGGCGACCAGCGTGCCAAAATCGAGCGTGTGCGGCGCGCGGCCATCCTGCCGCCTGCCAATGGAGCCGCCGTTCGGCATATTGAAGACCGATTCATTGGTGATAGTGTGACAAAGCGCGCAGCTCGCGCCGACTTTGTCGCCCTGGGTGATGTCGATCGTGGCGTCACCGTTACTGTCCTTCGCAGGCAAGCCAATGATCGCGTTCGCGTTGATAAGTTTGACGGTGGTCGCTGGGTTATTGAGCGTAGGCGAACTCTGACCTGTGGGGTCGGCGATCAATTCCGACTTCAATAGTTCTACGGTGCCAGGATCGAGACGTTCGATATCTATGTGCAGGCCCAATTGCAACGTCTGAAATGGCGTCACCCCGGCGTCAATCAGTCCCGCGGGCAAGCGTACGGCATCCGTCCAGAAACCCTCATTACCGAACGTCGCAAAGCGAAAAACGGCTCGGCCACGGTCGATGTCTCCGAGCCGGTGTGCGACCGGTTGTCCCGGATTGGTGGGGCCATTTGATTTCCTTGACTTGCTGGCATCTACCTCTGCGATACAGACCGCCAGCAATGCGCCGATCCCCACGACCGAAGTTTTAGTGAGAGTACGTTTATGGAAAGTAAACATGGCTTTATCCTTTGTCTTAATCAAAGATAGGAGAGCACGCGCTTTCGTGCTCTTTCGCGAGCCTTTTAGCAAGTTGATCTGCTTCACAACAAGTTAAAGGTAACAAAGGACTGTAATGGATGGAACCAAGAGAAGGTAAAGATTATGTAAAGATTGAGCAGGGAGAGCGGGGATTACGCCGGCAGGGTAAACCACACCCGGGTCTCGGCAGGGGAACTCTCGGTCCCAACCTGACCGCCATGGGCTTCGACGAGCTCTTTGACGATCGCGAGCCCTAAACCAGCGCCGCCGCGATCACGCGAGCGCGATTTGTCTACCCGGTAGAAGCGTTCAAAAATGAGAACGAGGTCTTCTGCGGGAATGGGATCTCCGGTATTCGAGAAAATGGCTTTAATCATTCCGGGAGCACGCTCGGCAGCTATGCTGACTCGCCCACCTTCAGGCGTGTACTGCCAGGCGTTATGCAGAATGTTCTGCACGACTTGCGCAAGCTTCTCGGAATCGGCCACGATTTCGAGCTGGTCAGTGGCGAATCTCGTTTCGACCACGATCGCTTTGTCGGCGAATTGAGCTTGAAAAGGTTTAAACCGTGTGTGAGCAAATCGCGCAGATCGAGTTTTTCGCGTTTCATTGTTAATCGAGCCGAATCGGCCACGCTCAAGCGCATCAGGTCTTCGGCCAAATTACCGAGGTACCATCGAAGGGTGTGTAAAAGTGAAGGCGGTGTACCCTTTTGTTTATCAACCAATCAGCCGGGCTCGCGAGCCCGAGAAGAAGGAGCACACCGCCATGAGAGAGCAAAGCACCGAAGGGG
>JBOIEG010000758.1:0-2564 GCA_050740915.1 Gammaproteobacteria bacterium
CTAAAAAGCGGGCCGAGAAGAGTCTGTCCATCATCAACTCACGGAGTCGATTGCCTTGATGACCACCCGAACCTCGATTTTGGCGCTCAACACACACGTTATGGCTTTGGTGTTCAACCTAAGTCCGACAGGCTCCTAGGCTCGATTTAATCGTGAACGCTTCCAAAAAAACTATTTGAACCTAGCCCCTTTAATCCGTGGCCCGTTCAATCCGCTTCAATCCGACCCCTTTAACTTCCTTTTATCTCAATGGCGGAGGTCAGATCTTGTTACGTGCGCACACGGTACGAGTAAGAGAAAAGGCATAAAACACAATGAAATCCGGGTATGTTTTCCTCGATTCCACTTCACTCCATCCGGCCTACTCGCTAACTCAAATTCGCCGGCCAAAAAATCTGAGCCTCCGCATAGCTTCCCGGAGAAGCGCTATCGACGGCGCAAACCACAGCCGGGATATCGTTCTGTATGCGGAGTCAGCTTGTCGAGGTCAAAACAACGTCGCGCGCCAAGGTCCTGCTGATGCCTGAGGTTCTTATCGGTCGTGACAAATACCTCAAACCCATCTTGTTCTGCGGCGTCAAGCAATTCGCTGTTCTCGAGCTTCGACCAGCCGCGTTCGTATGCGGTCGAGACTTCGTGCTGCGTCAATGATTCCCGCAAGGGCACCGGTACTCCCTGGTCAAACAGTACGCGCACTTAAGCGGGAGCCAGCGTACTCCGCGCAGCCTGTTCGAGGACGGCGCGAACTTGTTCAAGCGAGACGCCGGGAAACCACTGCGCGAACTGGGTACCTGCGCGCCATCTTCCAGGTTCTCAAATAGCGCAGCAACGGGCACACGCGTGCCACGAAATACCCAAGCGCCACTGACGCGCTGAGGGTCCCGTTCAACGGCTGGACAAGTCGACCAATCCATCATAAAGCTAATAGTAGCACTGACACCTTTTGGCGGCTATGAAGTCATACCCTGAGCCACACGGGGGTGGCCCTTCGTAGTGGAATCCCAACTTTTACTCCCACGGTTGGATAACGAGCCCATTCGATCCCTCTGTCTTTTGAATCACGACCGCTTCTCTCCACAGACCGACAACTCACAAGGTATTACGCGTACCAAAAAAAGAAAAGAGGAAAAGGGCCATGCTCACTCTATTTCGTCTCACAATTCAATCTGCACTTGACCATCCAAAACCCGCTCTCTGGCCCCTCCGCGCTCTCGGCCTACCGCGGGGCCTTGGGCTCGCGTCGCTGCCCACTCATTCGCTCTATCGTATCCATGATACCTGGCGTTACCCAGCGGTTGACGTTGACTCAGCACCAGGGCGGATCTCCGCTATGGCCTCGGCGTCGAGTGGATGGCGAAAGATGGCCCGGTCGCTCGCTTGCCTGCTTGCACCGTCCGCAGCAACGCCAGTGTACAGCGGTGTGGGGTCAGTGGGTCACTTTGCCCCATTGCGTTTGCACCATAGCGGCGCCTTGTTGGGCCGCTACCATGGATCGTAGGTACCGAAATTCCAAAGGTGCCCCTCCAGATCGCGGCATGAGAAGCCGCGACCACCGTAATCCTCGTCTTTGATTTCAATAACGATCTCCGCACCCCCAGTTTTTGCCTGCTGATAAATCACGTCGGCGTCGGAGACGACCACGTAGGCGCTCTGCGTCTCGGCACCTCCGATCTCGTCTGGCTGCGTTATCAAGCGGCCGAACTCCGTTTCGACTTCGAGGACCGACCCGAGCATGATCATCCCGTTACCGAAACTGAGCTGGGCATGGGCTATTGTCCCATCGGCATTGGGCACGACAAGCTGCTTTTCAAAACCGAACGTCTGGCATAGCCATTCAATCGTCTTCGACGCATCGCGATAACGAAGGCACGGTATTACTGTCGCTCTGGTGTTCTTGGCAAGACTGGACATGGCATTCTCCCTTCGGCGTTCCTATTCAACGATGTCGTGAGCGTAATTATTTGGCTTCGGCACCACCGCAGTTCGTCCACTGACTGTCGTCGCTCGGCTCCCACAGATCGGTTGGTCAGCGACACTACTGAGATGCATTGAACGTTGAGATCCACCAGATGTTTCCGAAGGAATCCTTTACGCCTGCAACGCTTCCTGATAGGGCTTGTTCTGTGGCTCATCAACCGAGGTCGCGCCGAATTCAAGCGCCCGACGGTACGCTGCGTCCACGTCATTAACGTAAACGTAGACGGAGGCAACCGTCGCTGAGGGATGCGGCGGATCGCCGGTTTCCAAGACGACTACTGAGTCCCCAATTTGCGACTCGATGTGGAACGATTTTGGCCCGAACTCGTGGCGCTCGAGCTCCGCCGCGCCAAAGGTGTGCTTTACAAAGTCCCCCAAATCGAGGTAGCCATGGAGATACGGTCGAACTGCACCGAATCCCTGACGGATGTGCCTTTCGCGACTTGCCATTTGATCACCTCGCCTCAGAGCTTGTGAAAAAACCGTCACGAGCGAAGGGAGGTCGCGTTCCGCCGGAGCGGAGGAACCGGAGTGTATGTTGAAATACATGAGGATTCCGAGCACCGCCGGAACGAGACATCCCAAGC
>JBOIEG010000759.1:0-12562 GCA_050740915.1 Gammaproteobacteria bacterium
GCACACCCCGCACGCGACACCCAAACCGGACGCCTGCAACTGGGCTTAGAACCCGTTTTCGGTGGGCCTTAAGTACCTAACCTATGAGTGGTAACTATTTAACGAAAATGATCGGAAATATGGACCGACCTCCTACCGCCGCAGGCGGTTCTTCCTAAGTCCGACAGGCTCCTAGACCTCGAAAGCGCTCAGCGCTTTTGATAGCGGAACTCTTTCGCCGCGATCACCGCACCGCTGGAATCGGCGATGACCACTCGCCAATTCCCGGTCATGTTCGCGGGGAGGCGCTTGTTTGAATAAACTCGCCAGCGGTCGCTGCCGATCTTAAACGGGATAGAAAGCACGGGCTTACCTTGATACTCCCACCGATGTCTCACGGTCTCGCCCTGCAAGCCACGTAGTTCGGTGAAAAAGTAAAGAGACTTGCTGGAGTTCCCCTGGGAAAAAATGACCGGCCCCTCTGCGTCTGTCGGTTCTCCGCCCCTGATTGCGTTTGTGAATAAAGCCCGCGCGATGCGGGCAGAATCGCTTGTGAGCGACACCGTGGCCGGTTCGTTGGATCTCGGCGGTGGCGCCGTGGCAGCAAGCTTTTCGGAAGGTAGCTGTGGTGGTGCAGGCATATCCGCCCGATTGTCCGCAACTTGGTCAGGTTCGGCTTCTGGGAGCGCCACGGATCTGACCTCAGCGTTGGCAACGATTTCTTCTGCCACGGGGATTGCCTGGATGGGTGGAGAGGCGGCTTGGACGGGCTCCGTTTCAGGTGCTGGTTCCGCTTGGGTAGACTCGCTCTCTTGTATACGTTCCAGCGCAGGTTCGTCGATCGAAGAGGCAACGGAGAGATCCTCCGTGTCCAGCGTCGTCGAGGCTGTGTCCGGGCTGGTGTCGGGTCGCTCCAACGTCAGCTGTGCATCCAGTGGGGCCACCTCTTTTCCCGCTCCGTCTGTCTTCGCGCCGGTAAATCCCCACCAAACGAGAACAGCGCCTAGACCCAACACAACGCCTACTGAGGCGAGCAAAACCACTCGCGGCTCCGATTTCTGCGCTTCACTACTCTGGGCAGGCGCTTTCGGGCTTTGCATCGTGATCTTAATCTTCAGGGCTTTCTTGTGTTCTGCCATTTCGCTCCTTTGAGGGGTTGGGTAGTGGCAAGATCCATCTTGTGCTAAGCAGCGAGATTTATCAAGCCACCCCTAGCGGGGTGTACCGGACGAACATCCGCACTATGCTATTTTGAGCATTTCGCTTAAAATTCAAAGTGCCCTGCGGTAGAATGTCTTAAATGCAGAGCATAGCAAACCCACGCTGTTTTGCTTTGCGATTCGAGCCTTTTTATTTTTCTCCACAGAAACATCTGTGACTCGAAACATAGTGAATCCATCTATGGTGGCGCCTTGGTTTGTTGCTTTAGGCGCGATCACCGCTTTGATAGGGGTGGGCGCCGGCGCGTTTGGCGCGCATGCCTTGAGGGACGCCCTTGCTCCCGATTTGATGCGCAGTTATCTGACAGCGGTTCAATATCAACTAATTCACGCACTGGGCCTGGTCGCCGTGGGCGTCAGCGAGCGTGTGTTCGGTGGATCCGCGCTGATCAAATTATCCGGTTTGATGATGCTTCTTGGGCTGCTGCTTTTTTGCGGCAGCCTGTATGTGCTTGCGCTCACGGGTTTACGTCGCGTCGGGCTGATCACTCCTCCGGTAGGGGGCATTGCTTTCTTGGTGGGCTGGCTTTGTCTCGCCGTGGGTATCGTCTGGGGAAGCCGCACGCGTGATTAGCTGCTCAGCCCCTGGTTTTGGATCTGCGCGCATTTGCGATCGACTCTGAGGCGGCGTGTCCCACGAGGTTCTGCAATTCCTCTAGCAATCCACGCTGCCCTGGCAAAATTTTCTTCTCTGCTGACGGAATATTGAACCATTCGCCTTTATCGACTTCCAGAAACTGTTGGGCGATGCCAGAACGAGGCGGCCACTCCATGGAAAACGTGTTGCTCTTTACGGTTGTCGCGTCGATGTCACCCTCCACCGCCCAAGCATGAACTACTTTACCGCTAGGTTGCTTCAGTGGTGAAAGCGGTCGAAACTCCCCCTCGACCGGCGAGCCAGTCTCTTCCAAGAATTCACGCTTCGCCGTAGCTAAGGAATCGTCAGTTTCCTCGAACTCACCTTTGGGGATAGACCACGCGCCATTATCCTTTTTTGCCCAATACGGTCCGCCTGGGTGAGCAAGGAATACTTCTAGTTCACCTTGTCGGACACGATATAGCAATATTCCAGCGCTCAATTTCTTTGCCATGATTTGCCTCTTGAACAATTCAGACCGCTTTGCTCTCGCTAATAATACGGTTCCAAGCGGTGAGATTCCTGGTGTAGAAGGGCTCGGGCCACGCACTTCAAAGCTAAAACTCTCCACTCTCGGCGCTCGATACAGCTTTGTTTCCACTTGAATTGTCCCTGAGGCTGGAGTTGTATCAAGGAGAATCGCGCTTCCCATGGGCAAGCAGTCGTGAGTCAGGATGTGAAGGCGCCCTTTGTCCGGTGGCGGAAGGCTGTCGCGGAGAATTATTAAGTCGCCGAGCATTTCCGTAATCTCCCTACTAAGGGATAGGGCATCGATGTCAAGAGCATTTGCGGCAAGTTTACATGCGGAGCTGTCGGGCGCAAGTAGAGATACGACAATCTCAAACGAGGAGTTTGATACCAGCTTTCGTCAAAATAATTCTGTAAGGGCGCATTCGTTGTTCGTCAACCTGAAGGAGATCGAAACAATCTTGATAGAGTGCTGAGCGCGCGAGATAAGCGTCTAGGCGTTCGGGGTAATCGTGCCGAGAAAACACAAAGCGAGTTAAGCCTTGCTCGCGCAAACGTCTGGCAATTGGCAGGCTGCGCCCAAGAGCGGTCGACTGTCTCAGTACGAACAAAGCAGCGAGCGCAGCCAACCCAAGTATCCACCAGATCGCATTGGATACAACCCCACCCAGTATTGAATTGAAGTCCACGGTCCTTTCTTGGGGCTGGGGTCGCACCTAACGAGCAGCTAGACCGCACTTCATCTTCCCGGGACATCCCCCCACAGATATTTATGCAATTGGATCTGAAACCGCACAGGAAGTCTGTCGGCTAAGATCCAGTCGACCAGGAGAGCGGGCGCTAAGTACCCGCTGGCGGGGGAAAACAAGACTTCGCAGCACTCCTCCAGATGAAATCGCATCAAGGTCTCTTTGGCCCAGTCATAGTCGGCACGATCGCAAATCACGAACTTGACCTGGTCGTGCTCCGAGAGCGAACGGAGGTTTGGATAACGGTTTTTATCCATCTCGCCAGAACCCGGCGTCTTTAGATCCAGCACTTTCATCACCCGCCGGTCGATCGCGGAGACATCCAATGCGCCACTGGTTTCTAAGGAGACCGAAAAACCTGCATCGCACAGGCGCTTAAGCAACGCGGGGCAAGAACGCTGAGCTAAGGGTTCGCCCCCCGTCACCGTGACGTAGCGCGCTTGGTAGCGCATGACCTCTTGCAATATCTCGTCTAGAGACATGTTTCGGCCGCCATGAAAGGCATAAGCGGTATCGCAGTAGCGGCAACGCAATGGACAACCCGTAAGGCGCACAAACACGGTGGGCAATCCGACCCGATTGGTTTCGCCCTGGAGCGAATAGAAGATTTCGGTGATCCTGAGCAGGGAGCCAGGCTTGGTGCCCTCACCGATCTTGGTAAAGGGTTGGGGTTGCAGTCTGCTTGTGCTCATCAGGGGAGCGCTAGGCGTTGCAGCCTTTCTTCCGCGAGCTTTGCGGCCGTAGTGCCTGGATAGCCGTTGATCAGTTCCTGCAGCTTGGCTTTAGCCTCGGCCTCTTGCCCCAACTCGTCGTAGCTGTAGGCGATCTTCAGCAAAGCATGGGGGAGCTTCGCACTGTCAGGATAGGCCTGGATCAGCTTGGAGTATTCCACGATCGCCGGATCGAATTTTCGCGCCACATAATACGCTTCACCTACCCAGTATTGCGCGTTGTCTGCATAAGCGCTGTTCGGGTATTGGGCAAGGAAGCCGATAAACCCCGCGATGGCATTATCGTATTGTCCGGCTTTGAGCAAACCAAAGGCTTGCTGGTAAGCCTGCTTTTCTGCCTCCGGGGCGTTTGGCGAAAGCTCGATGTCCGCACCTGTTGCGGGGAGAGGCCCGGCGGCGGGGGCTTGTGCCGGGGCTATGCCTTCAGGGGCAACGGTCGCAGGCGTGGCGCTCGGCAGAGCCGCGGCATCAAGCCCGGCGGGCGGGTTTCTGCCCGCGGATTCGAAGGTTTGCAGGCGCCAGTCTAGATCACCGTAGAGCTCCTGTTGGCGTTTTTCCCATTGTTGCAGCCTGTGGTCTTGCTCTTCGAGCTCACCGCGCAAAGCCCGAACCTCCCGCTGCAGCGACTCGACTTGGTTCAGCAAATCGAAAAGCCCTTGGTTGGTTGTGGGCGTTGTGGGCGGCTGATCCTCATAATGTTGCCCTGGCTCGACCACAGGCGCCCATTCTTCGGCCGAAAGAGAAAGCGCCATGACCGACAGCCCGATGATCCCCGCTAAGCGGTGTGTTGCCTGTAACATCGTTTACGGTTCCTAGTACACCAGCTCCGCGCGGCGGTTAACGGCATAGGCCTGCTCCTCGTGACCCTCGGTCACGGGACGTTCCTCTCCGTAAGTGATCGCCCGCACCTGAGCGTTGGATGCGCCGAGCAAAACCAGCTGTCGGCTTACCGACTGTGCCCGGCGCTCGCCCAGGGCCAGATTGTACTCCCGCGAACCCCGTTCATCCGTATGCCCATCGAGCGTTAGCACGGCATTCGGGTTCTGGGTCAAATACTGCGCATGGGCTTCGATCACCGGCTGGTACTCGGGCTTCACCTCGCTGCTATCGTAATCGAAGTAGATCACGCGCACCGATAGGCGGCCTTGCGGATCATTCAAGGCGCTGGCCCGCGGACCGCCGCTCTCATCCACCCCCTGGGGGCGCGCGCTCTCCTCGTCTTCTTCCAGCTCACCCTCCGTGACCGTGTCTTCGTCTGATGTCCGGGTAAACTCCTCCGCACTCTGGCAGCCTGAGAGCGAAGCGGTTGTGATCGCGATGGATAATAACAATAGGGCTTTTTTCATGCTCACTGGTCTCCTCGATTGAATCGGATTAAGGGCACTTCGACTAATTCGATGTGCCCGCTGGCATAGGGAATATGTCGCACGGGTTCAAACAGGTAACTGTTTGAAAAATGGAGCAAAGCAATAATCGCTTTTCGCTTTGCGATGCGAAAAATTCCACGGATGGAATTTTTCGACGTGAGACATCACCTTTATCACCGGCGTAGCGGTCCCCAGGCCGGTTCTCTCACCTCGCCCCGTGAAGCGGCAAGGCGCTGTCGCACATTGCCATCCACGGAAATCGCCGCGAGCTCCGTGCCGCGCGATCCGACCGTAGCGTAGATGATCGTGTTGCCGTTAGGCGCAAAACTAGGTGATTCATCTAAGCGCGAGTCGGTGAGCACGCGCAAATCGCGACTTCCGAGCTCCAATACGGCGATTCGGTAACTCCCACCCTCAGCATGCACCAGCGCCATCAAACGGCCATCATGGGAATAGCTGGGCCGTGCGTTATAAGGCCCCATGCCTATGGTGATCCGCTCTGGACGACCACCGTTTGCCGCCACTTGGTAGACTTGCGGCGTTCCCCCGCGATCGGAGGTAAAAGCGATCAGCCGCCCATCCGGGGACCAAGCGGGCTCGGTGTCGATAGCCGGATCATCGGTTAGCCGCTGCAAACGGCGCCCGGCGAGGCTCAACACGTAGATTTCAGGATTGCCATCCCTAGACAAGGTCATCGCAAGCCGGCCCCCGTCCGCTGACCAGGCGGGAGCGCTGTTTATGCCGGGGCCGGCGGCCACCGCTTCTCTGTGACCGGTGGCTATATGCTGCACATAGACCGTGAGAGCCTTGCCTTCGAAGGAAACATACGCGAGCTTGCGCCCATCCGGCGACCACGCGGGAGAGAGGATCGGATCGGCCGACTCCAGTAAGGTCTTGGGATTATAGCCATCGGCGTCGGCAAGCTGCAGCTGATACACGGCCTTGGCGCGCGTGTCTTTGGCAACCGTGACATAGCTGATGCGGGTGGCAAAGGCGCCGGGTTCACCGGTCAGCAATTCATAGATGCGATCGGCGATGCGATGCGCTGCTAAGCGCAGATCATCGGGTGGGCTCACGATTTGATATCCGGCGAGCTGGGTGGCCTTGAACGTATCCACGACGCGAAACTCGATCTCGTAATCGCCCGAGGCGGTGGGCGCCAGCGTCCCAATGACCAGATTTTCCATCCCTAGGCGCCGCCAATCGTCAAACTGGATCTCAGCAAACCGGCGAGGCTGCGATGGCAGATCTGCACTGGGTAGGGTGTTGAAGCGGCCGCTGCCGGCAAGATCCGCGCTCACGACCTGCGCGATGTCCACCGGCACCGCGGCGACCTGGGTGTCGCTTGCAAACGGTACGATGGCGATCGGCAGGGCGCTTTCCACGCCCTTGGTCACCTCGATGGTGATCACCGCATGAGCTTTGGCACTCAGCAATAAGGCGAGAAAAAACGCCAGAGTCTGGGTATTTCGTTTGATCGGTGTCACTGCTACTCCCATGGATTGAACCGGATATCCAGTTCCCGAAAATAGGCCTCGAACAGCCGCTGTTCGGGGGGCACGGGCAGGGGAGAGGCCTTTTGGGTGGCGATCTCACACTGTCGATCGAACATCGTGTTTCCGCTGGACTCGACGACCTGGGCTGAAACCACTTCACCGCTAGACACCGTGCGCACCCTGACCCTACAAACCAAGCCCGGTGGCAGTCCCGCTTTGTTAAAATATTGTGCGAGCTTATCACTGATGCGGGCGATTGCGTCATTGACCTGCTCCGCATCGACTTGTTGTTGCTGTTCTGCTTCTTCTGCGGCCAGCTCCGCGAGCAGCGCCTTTCTGCGAGCCTCCTCCTGTTGCCGTTCTTGCTCTGCTTGCTGCCGCTTGCGCTCTTCCTTTTCACGTTGCCGCTGTTCTTCCTGCTTGCGTTTTTGCTCCTCTTGACGTTTCTTGTCTTGTTCGCGTTGCTGGGTTTCCTGGCGCTTTTTTTCCTCCTCCTGCTTTTTTTGCTGCGCCACGCGTTTTCGTTCCTCTTGCAGGCGTTTTTTCTCCTGCTCTCGTTTGCGCTTTTGTTCCGCTAGGCGTTTCTCCTCCTCGATCTGCTTTTCAAGCGCCGATGCCTGTTGCTTCTCCTTCTCCACCCGTGATTTTTCTTCTGCCTCGCGCTGCTTCTGCGCGGCTACTGCGTGCCATCGCTCTTTTTCCGCTTCCCTGCGTTGCTGCTCCATTTTTTTTTGCCGCTCTTCTTCTTGTTCTCGCCGCCCGGCGGCCCGCGAACGGTTCAGCTCCTTTTCCAGCACGCTGCGGTCCACGACCACAGCCTGCATGACCGCTTTATGCGAGGCCGGTGGTTTGTATAAGGCCTCGAACGGTAGGCTGAAAACGACCAGCACCAGGGCAAGGACATGAACCGCGATGGCGCACAGGAACGCCCGAGAGTAATGGGTCCGCTCAGCCCGCATCGACAAAAGCGGTGTTACTCTTTCGGCGGCTCCGTGACCAAACCCACGCTGGACACGCCGCCGCCCTGCAACAGTGCCATCAGCTCCACCACCCGCCGATACGCCACCTTGGCGTCCCCTTCCACCAGGAACCGCGTGTTCGGCTGCTGTCGCAGCAAGGTGCCCACGCGGGTGAGCAGCGATTTGGAATCGACGGGTTGGTCACGATCCTCCCCGTAATTAATGTAATAGTTGCCGCTGGCATCCACGGATACAATGACCGGCTCTCGCTCTTGGGGCGGCAATACCTCAGAGGAAATTTTCGGCAACTCGATCTTGACCCCTTGGGTGATCAAGGGAGCCGTGATCATGAAGATGATCAGCAACACCAAGGTCACGTCGATGTAAGGCACCACGTTGATTTCCGACATCAAGCGCCGGCGTTTTCTCCTTTCGGTTCTCACCCTTCCCCGCCCCCAGCATCAGACATGTGCTTGGCGCTGTAGTATCGAGGAGAACTCTTCTGCGAACGTGTCGTAGCGGTTGTATAAGCGATCGACATCCGAAGCATAACGGTTATACGCGATCACCGCTGGTATGGCCGCGAACAATCCCATGGCGGTGGCGATCAGTGCTTCCGAGATCCCGGGCGCCACCATTGCCAGTGTGGCTTGGTGGACATTACCCAAGGCTTGAAAAGAATTCATGATCCCCCACACGGTGCCGAACAAACCGATATACGGGCTCACGGAACCCACCGTTGCAAAAAAGGGGAGGTTGCTTTCCAGATCTTCCACCTCGCGGTTCAATGCCACGCGCATGGAACGTTGCGCCCCTTCCAAGATCGCCCGCGGATCGATGCCGCTGCGCTTGCTTAGGCGCGCGAATTCTTTGAACCCCGCCTCGAAGATACTCTCCATCCCGTTGGGCTCTTGACCGCGATCGACGATGCGCGTGTACAGGGTAGTCAGATCCTCCGAGCTCCAGAAGCGCTCCTCGAAAACCTGGGCCGCATTTTGCGCTTGCTTCAACGACGAGCGTTTAGAGAAAATCAGCACCCAAGAGACCAGGGATGCCAGTGATAACACCAGCATCACGAATTTGACCAACAGGCTCGCCCCTAGCACCAGATTGGCTAGGCCCAGATCAACCTGCATCCTTAAGCTCCTTGCGTACGGCTGAGGGCAGGCGCTTAGGACGCAGCGAGTCCGCATCGAGGCAAACTACGGTTATTGTGCCTTGGCACAGGGTTTGGCCCGCTTGGTCGGCGACGGTCTGCCGCAAAGAAATGCTAGCGCCACGAGAGTCTAATAAGATGACCTTGACCTCGAGCCGGTCGTTGAACCGCGCCGGTTTCAGGTAATCGAGTGAAAGCTGGCGTACCGCGAATATCACCTTCTCCGCTTCGATCAACCGATCTTGCTCGAAACCGAGGTGACGCAACCACTCGGTACGGGCACGCTCCATAAACTTAAGGTAATTAGCGTAATACACAACGCCCCGGCGTCTGTATCCTCGTGGTAGACCCTGACCGGCCAGGCGAAATCCCTCATGGCTCGCGCGCGGCGGCGGGCCGGAACTCGTCGAATAAGTCGGGCTCCCGCAGCAAAGTGGCGGCTGGCGTAAGGCCGAAGTAAGTCCATGCACCGCGTGTCGCCATCCTCCCGCGAGGCGTGCGCATCAGCAATCCTTGCTGGATCAAAAAAGGCTCCAGGACATCTTCTATGGTACCCCGTTCTTCCCCAATCGCCACCGCTAAGTTATCTACTCCGACCGGCCCGCCGTCGAATTTTTGCAGGATGGTCAATAACAGCTTGCGGTCTAAGAGGTCGAAGCCACTATCATCCACATCGAGCAGTTCCAGGGCCTGAGCAGCCGTGGGGGCGTCTATCGCGCCATCACCTCGCACCTCGGCATAGTCCCGCACGCGGCGTAGCAAACGGTTGGCGACACGGGGCGTTCCGCGCGAACGCCGGGCGATCTCCACTGCTCCTTTAGCGTCTATCGCAACACCCAGAATGCCGGCGGAGCGCGCCACGATGGTCGCTAAATCCTCGCTGTCGTAGAACTCCAAGCGCTGGACGATACCGAAGCGATCCCGCAACGGCGAGGTTAAAAGCCCGGTCCGGGTCGTCGCCCCAATCAGGGTAAACGGTGGCAGGTCCAGTTTTATCGCTCGAGCGGCCGCTCCCTCACCGATCATGATGTCGAGCTGGAAGTCTTCCAGCGCCGGGTACAGCACCTCTTCGACCACCGGACTGAGGCGATGGATCTCATCGATGAACAGACAATCGCGGGCCTCCAGATTGGTCAACAAAGCCGCGAGATCGCCGGGTCTTTCTACAACCGGCCCGGATGTCTGGCGTAGGTTTACTCCCAGCTCGTTGGCGATGATGTGAGCCAAAGTGGTCTTGCCCAGCCCCGGTGGTCCGAACACAAGCACGTGATCCAAGGCCTCGGCGCGCTGGCGTGCGGCGCGCATAAACACCTCCATCTGCGCATGCAGAGCCGGCTGACCGACGAAGTCGCAGAGACGCTTAGGGCGTATGCTGACCTCGACCGCCGCATCGTCTGGCGTCGCGCGAGCAAGGATGGCTGGATTGTGATCACCCGTCACGGTCGATATTTCGGCTTTTCCGGCGAACCAAACAAAGCTTCGATCACCCTCATGCCTTCTCCATAAATACAATTAATTATACGCAATTGTTAATACGAGACCTATGAAATGTTGGTCACCGATGAGGTGGCCGCGGGCAAATGTCTCATTCCTGCAAAGTACGGCGCAAGGCTCGCCGGATGAGCTCCTCCGTGCTCAATCCCGCTATGGCTACCGCCTGTATGTTGCGGCTCGCTTCCTGTGGTTTGTACCCGAGGGAAATCAAACCGGCTACCGCGTCGGTTATCTCATCGCCTGGGGCCGTCTCGGCTGTTCCCAAATGCGGGCCTGATCCAAGCTCCTCCTCCCATTGCAGCACGCGATCCCGCATCTCTACGATCAAGCGTTCGGCCGTCTTTTTCCCGATACCCGGCAAGCGGGTGAGCCTAGCGGCATCGCTCTTTTGCACACAGCGGACAAACTCTTCGGGGCCTCCTGAGAGTATGGCAAGGGCCATTTTTGCGCCCACCCCGTTGACCTTGATCAAGGCGCGGAACAAGCGTCGCTCGTTTTCTGAGATGAACCCGAATAAGAGGTGGGCGTCCTCCCTGACCATGAGATGGGTATACAAGTGGGTCTCTTTTTGCAGCCCGGGAAGCTTTACGAAAGTGCTCATGGAGGCTTCTAATTCATAGCCAACGCCCTGCACCTCCAGCAATAAAAACGGCGGCCGCTTTTCTATGAGAACCCCACGCAGGCGGCCGATCATACCCAGCGCCCGGCGCGTCGCCCTCGCACGTCTCCCAACCTTTGCAAGCAGTGGCGGGTATGTCCTCGGCAGATGGCCGCAGCCAAGGCGTCGGCTGCATCGGCGCCCGGTTGCTCCTGTAAGCGGAGCAATATCGTCACCATGCGCTGGATCTGCGCCTTTGCGGCATTACCTTTGCCGATGACGGCGAGCTTGATCTCGGCCGGGGTAAATTCATGTACCGGGAGCTCTCGCAGGGCAGCGGCTAGCAGCGCCACACCGCGGGCCTGCCCCAATTTCAGCGCTGAATCCGGATTACGGCAGATGAAAACCTTCTCCACCGCTAACTCATCGGGGCGATGGCGATCCACGACCTCTAGCAGGCCATCGAAAATGTGCTTCAGGCGCCGGGGCAATTCGTTGGTTCCACCACGAATACACCCGCTTGCAACATGCCAGATCCTCTGGCCTTGCACCTCTATGACGCCATAGCCTGTGGCCCATGAACCTGGATCGATGCCGAGAATACGCGCCACAGGAGTAATTATGCGATTCTCGCCAGGATCTCTTCGCTGATTTCGGCGTTCGAATAAACCCGCTGGACATCATCCAGATCTTCCAGGGTGTCTAACAACTTCATCATCTTCTCGGCTTGTTCTACCGAAAGGAGGTTATTCGTGGACGCTCGCATCGTAAGCTCCGCGGTCTGCGGTTCATACCCCAGGGCGATCATTCCGTCTTTGACTCTGTTGCAATCTTCGGGCGCCGTGATCACCTCCACGGAGCCGTCCTCTTGAGTCACCACATCCTCCGCCTCCACCTCCAGTACCGCTTCCATGATCGCATCCGGGTCCGCGCCTACTGGATAGCTCAACAAGCCGCACTTGGAGAACAAGTAAGCGACCGATCCATCGGTTCCCAGATGGCCCCCTGCCTTGGCAAAAGCATGGCGGACCTCTGCCACCGTGCGGTTTCTGTTGTCGGTCAGGCACTCCACCATCACCGCCGTGCCCCCGGGGCCGTAACCCTCGTAGCGCACTTCTTCGAGAGCCTGCCCTTCGGCACCGCTAGTCCCTCGGGCAATGGCCCGTTCCACCGTGTCTTTGGTCATGTTATTCGACAAAGCGCTGTCGACGGCAGCGCGCAAGCGAGGATTCGCTGAAATGTCCCCTCCTGCTCTGGCCGCCGCCGTGATCTCCCGTATCAGCTTGGTAAACAGTTTGCCTCGCCGTGCATCCTGCTTTCCCTTGCGATGACGGATATTCGCCCATTTACTGTGCCCAGCCATCGAACCCCTCACCCGTTGTTTTCAGCTTAGAATATGCACCCAACGACCCCAACGGCGGTCATGGGCTTACGCGCTAAGTTTAGCAATTCGGCAACCGCGGAACATAGAGGGAAGCTCTGATCCAAAGCCCGACCATTGCGCAATCGCGATGGAATCCCTATTCTTCTCGCGGATTCTCTAGCGATCCGCGTAACGGTTAGCATCCTGGCGATGCGCTTCCTGAGAGTTTGTGAAAAACCGTCGCGAGCGAAGGAAGGTCGCGTTCCGCCGGAGCGCAGGAACCGCAGTGTATATTGAAATACATGAGGATTCCGAGCACCGCCGGAACGCGAGATCCCGAGCGCA
>JBOIEG010000760.1:0-6471 GCA_050740915.1 Gammaproteobacteria bacterium
GCATGTGCGGGTGTACCCGCCCGTATCTTTGCGGCTACCATCAGCTGTCCTTCCTGCACTCCTAAAGCGGCAACTGACGATATCAAGAACCTCAGCGGAATTCATGCAGGCTTACCGGAAGGACACAGCCTTTTGAATATTGGCGCTGGATACGGGCTAATACCGTCAAGTACTGAACGCACTCGCTGTTTCGGCAAAGGCTGTATGCATTACGAGCTCATTCCCACGATGCCCGAGGAGCGCCTACGCCCCCTCATGCAACGCTTCGCTGAAATGCTCCTCGAACATCGCACCTTCTCAGAGGTGTTCGGTTATGTGTAAATATGAGGGGATGGCTAAGATTGTAGTCCTCTTCGCCAAAGAAGCATGGCCGCGGTGGCGGCCGCGCTGCACGATGTGCAGGAGTATTCCATCGACGCGAACACGCGGGCGGTGGGGCTGCGTTGAGTATATTACAAATATCGACCCTGTCCCCTTTACGCCTTATCCTTGATCGCTGGCGTGCTGTGGAGCTTGTGGGCAGCCGCCGACCTGTGGACGGGCGTTGGGAAACGCGTAGCGTTTTTCACGGGCCATCCACAGGATTGCGCGGAGCGCAAAGGCGGGAATCGGCGCAGCCGACTGTCCATAAATCCACAGCGCATCGCCTCCGTCATGGTTCAGGCCGCCTTCGTCGCTGCCGCGGCAGGCGCGGCGAAGTAGGCTGCACCTGGCGTCTGCCAGGAAAGCGCCCGATGCGGCCGGCGGTGGTTATACCAGTTGAAGAAGTCCGTCAGGCTCTTTCTCTGCACGATGCTGTTCTCGGCCGGACGCAGATAGACCCACTTGTGTTTCACTGTCCACCACAGGCGCTCGACGAAGATGTTATCACGACATCGCCCGCGCCCATCCATGCTGGTCCGGATGTCATGGGCCTTGAGGACGCCGGTGAATTCCTCGCTGGTGAACTGGCTGCCCTGGTCGGTGTTAAACATCTCCGGCACCCCGTAGCGGGCGATGGCCTTTTGGAGCGCTACCACGCAGAAGTCCGCCGCGGCGTATTGGACAGCCGCCGCGTCAGCACCTGCCGACTTGCCCAGTCGAGAATGGCCACGAGATACAGGAAGCCCTTCTGCATCGGGATATAGATGATGTCGGCGGCCCAGACCTGGTTGGGTCGCTCGATCACGAGCCCGCGCAAGAGGTAGGGATAGACCTGGTGATCGGGGTGCGGCCGACTGGTCGCAGGCTTCTGGGTGACAGCCCAAAGCCCAAGCTTCCTCATCAGCCGCCGGATGCGTCGACAAGCAACCAGGATGCCTTCCCGTTTGAGCACCGCTTGCAGCCGTCGGCTGCCGTACCCCAGGTTCTCGGTGAAAATCTCATCGAGCCGCCGCAAGAGGTCAAGCTCTTGTGCCAACTCCGGCTTGGGCCGGTAATAGGCGCTGTACGGGAGATCCTAGGCAACCTCGCTTGCCGAGCAATGGGCAGCCCCGCGTTTGGCCGGATCATCGCGCGCCTCTCACGAGAGGGGCAATGGCGGGCTTCCCGGCCAAGGAATCCACTTCCACCTGCAACTGCCCGATCTCGCGGTGCAACTCATCGATGGTCTTCTACGGATCGGCTGCCTTCCTGTTGCCGTGCTCAAAGAGCTTGGCGGCCCGCTTCACTAGCTCCTGTTTTCAGACGCTGATCATCACCAGATACACCCCGTATTCCGAAGACAGCTCCGCCAGGGTCTTCTCCCCAGACAGCGCCGCCATCGCTACCCGCGCCTAGAACTGCGCTCCGTGCTGCTTGCGTTTCACACCCATGTTTCTTGTCCCCTTCGGTCAGTCGGCTTTGGCTTATCAGACTGTCCAAAAAACCGGGACTGCCGCAGAAAAAGGAAGGTTCCTCAGGCTAAGATTTAAGATATGGAAAAAAGAAAAAGCCGGAGGCCCTCTCCTTTCAAGCGCCCACCATGAAACAGTTTCCTTATTCGTGTCAGTTGCACGGCCACCACGGCGATGGTTACAATATTTCGGCTTCGCTTTCAACTTGTGAGCAAGCAAGAGATGGTATGAGATTCATCCATACTTCCGATTGGCATTTGGGAAGACTTTTTCACGGTGTACATCTGACCGAAGATCAAGCCCACGTG
This sequence comes from Gammaproteobacteria bacterium, assembly GCA_050740915.1. Classification (GTDB taxonomy): domain Bacteria; phylum Pseudomonadota; class Gammaproteobacteria; order JBOHHR01; family JBOHHR01; genus JBOHHR01. Next base: position 2,123 of record JBOIEG010000760.1, read on the forward strand.
CTCGATCAGGTGATTGCTCTGATCAAAGAGGCCAACCCGGATGTCGTGTTTGTCTCCGGTGATATTTACGACCGAGCAGTGCCTCCGCCCGAGGCGGTCACGTTGCTGGACGAGGTTCTTTCGCACATTGTCATCGGTCTCAAAGTGCCGGTGATTCTTATCACCGGAAATCATGACAGCCCCCAGCGGCTCGAATTTGGATCGCGGCTTCTGGTGCAGCAAGGGCTTTACATACGAGGAACTGTCTCTACCGAAGTCGCTCCCATCATCGTGCCTGACGACACTGGGCCGGTGCATATCTACGCGCTGCCTTATGCGGAACCGGCCGTGGTTCGGCAGCAGCTTGAGTGCGACACGATTCCGGATCACGACGCAGCTATGCGAGCTTTGGTCGAACGCGTGTGGCGCATTCATCCTCCGGGCAAGCGAGCCATTCTGATGGCTCACGCGTTCGTTGTTGGCGGCGAGGCGTGCGAATCTGAGCGCCCGCTCTCCGTCGGCGGAGCCGGAACAGTAAGCGCCGATTGCTTGAAAGGTTTTCACTATGTTGCCCTCGGACACCTTCACCGCCCGCAATCGGTCGGCAGCGCGTCCATTAATTATTCAGGCTCTCTCCTGAAGTATTCGTTCTCCGAAGTGAACCATACCAAATCGGTGAACCTCGTCGAGATGGATGCCGAAGGTCACCACAGAGCAGAGCGGATCTCACTCACTTCTCGTCGGGACGTCAGATGCATCGAAGGCTACCTGGCAAACATCTTGAAAGGACCACAAGCGGGGGAGAGTCAAGAGGACTATGTCATGGTCAGATTGCTCGATAAGGGGGCTATCTTAGATTCCATGGGTCAAGTCCGTGAGGTGTATCCAAATGCGCTGCACATCGAACGTCCTGCCTTGATAGCCAATGGAGAGATGCAAGGTCCCCGCTTGCACCATCGCCAGATTAACGAGGTTGAACTGTTTGCCCAATTCTTCTCGCAGGTGAGCGGGGATCATCTCACTGAAGAGCAACGATCGAGCTTCGCTTCGATCGTCAACGCCATGCACCGACGTGAGAGGGAGGCAGTTGTATGAGACCCCTTCGGCTCATTATACGCGCGTTCGGCCCATACGCCGGAGAGCAAATGTTGGATTTCCGCCAGCTTGGCGACCGGAGTTTATTCTTAATTCATGGTCCTACCGGCTCGGGCAAGACGACGATCCTTGACGCGATATGCTTCGCATTGTATGGCGATACGTCGGGTGCTGAACGAGACGGCAAGCAAATGCGCAGCGATAACGCTGATCCTTCGCTTCTCACTGAGGTCACATTTGAGTTCTCTCGGGGGAGTGAAGCGTATCGCGTTACTCGCCGGCCTGAGCAAGAGCGCTCCAAAAAACGAGGGGGCGGAACAACCGTCGAACGAGCACAAGCCACGCTTTGGCGGCGCACCGAACTGGGAGACGATGCCGAAGAAGGCTACGTGCTTGCCACGCAATGGAACGCGGTGACGGAAGAGATTGAGCGTCTGTTCGGATTCCGAAGCGATCAATTTCGCCAAGTGGTCATCCTGCCTCAAGGACAATTCCGACGGCTTCTCGTAGCGAATTCTCGGGAGCGCGAGGAAATCTTCGAAGCCCTCTTCGGGACGGAAACCTATCGGCGCATCGAAGAGGCGCTCAAAGAGACGGCCAAAGAGATCGTCAACCAGATCAGAGACGCCCAACAGCGACAACAAGTGATTTTGCAACAGGCCGAGGTGGATTCGATTGAGAACTTAGAAAGCCGTCTTGAAGAGTCGAACGCTCGCCTTTCAGAGATTGAGGGTCGATTGGATGAGCTTCGCCAAGCTGAAAAGAGTGCCCAGGAGCATTTGAATGAAGGCAAACAAATTCTGGAGAAGATTCAAAAACTGAACGAAGCAGAAACCGCACTTCAGTCGCTTGAAAAGAGACGAGACGAGTTTGCCATTCAACGAGAAATGTTGGACCGCGCTCGGAAGGCGGTCACTTTAGTAGAGGTTGAGGCGTCACTCAAGCAACGCGTCAAGGAAGCTAACGATACGGCAGAAAAAGTGGCCGACGCGCAAAAGTTCCGACAGCAAGCCGCGCTGACTCAGGTTGAGACTGAAAGAGCCTTGGCCAGAGAAAAGGAACGCGAGCACGAGCGCGACGAAGCCAGCCAACAGCTTACTCGACTCAATGATCTCACAACGACAGTCGAGGAGTTAGACAAGCTTAAACGAGGGCTTGAGGGTGTTAAGCAAGAGGTTGTCGCTCGGACACAAGAGCATGATGAAGCAAAGAGGGTTTTGGAAGATTGCAAGGGCCTCCTTGAGAAAAAACAAACCGCCCGGACGGAAACGGAAAGGTTAACTCTCCAGATCGAATCTATCGAGCGGGCAAGCCAAGAAATAAGTCGCGCCGTAGACCAGCGGCGGCAGTTGGAGAAACTTCAAAAAGACTTTTCAGGTCAAGAAAAGACCTACCAGCAGAGGCACGCAGCCCTGGAAGAAAAAGAACAGACTTTCATGAAGACGCGTAAGGCGCTGACCGTCATGGAAACGATCTGGTTGGAAGGTCAGGCCACCATTCTCGCCGAGCGATTGGTTCCTGGCGCGCCTTGTCCTGTGTGTGGGTCTACAGAGCATCCGGCGCCGGGGCGTTCGGGCCGAGAGCTTCCGACCGAGACAGTCGTGAAGGAACAACGCAAAAAAGTCCAAGCCCTTGAATCTGATTTGAACCACTTGCGGAAAAGGGGCGCAGACCAGCGACCAGCCATTGCTCAATTGCGGTCGCAGATCGAATCACTCGAAGAGGGCCTTGGAGCGTTGAAGGATGAAACGTTGTCCAAGCTGGAGGCGCGAGTCCGAGAGACGAAGGATGCGCTTGCCCGGGCCGAAGCCGCCAAGGTGCGGATTCCCAGCCTCGACACTGAACTCCAGCAGCTCAAAAATCAGGAAGCGACGCTCAAAGCTCAGCTCGATTCGGCACAAGAAAGATTGCAGCAAGCCATCCTCCAACAAGAGCGCACGCAGGTTGTGGTCAGCGAGCGTGAAGCTGGAGTTCCTGAGAGCGTGCGCGATCTGCACGCCCTCCAGAACGCTCAAAAACAAGTCTCGGACAGAGTCCAGTCGCTCAAGCAAGCTTTTGAAAAGGCCCAACGGCAGGCAAACGAAGCAAACCAAGCGTGGGCCGCTTGCCATGCGGCACTCGAGGCGGCTGAGGAAGCCGCCTCGATGGCGCAAAATCATGTGGATGCTCAGCGGCAGGGGTTTATCGAAAGCTTGCAGGAAGCGGGTTTTAAGGACGAGGCCGATTTCCAGGCGGCGAAACGAAGCCACAGAGAGATCGAACAACTTGACGAAGAGATCCGACGCTTCGAGAGCGATTTGGAAGTGACCAGAGATCGGCTGGAGCACGCGCGAAAGGAGGCCGAGGCTCTTCAGGCTCCGGATATAGAAAGGTTAGAAAGCGCCGCGACTGCGGCTAAAAGGAATTTGGAGGCAATCATACAGCAGCAAGCCAGGCTTGTGGAGCAACGCTATCAAATGGACAAATGGCGGCATGATTTGCGCCAGGGCGTGATTCAACTCGAATCGCAGAATACGCAGTATGAAGTGATGGGAACGATGGCCGAGGTCGCCGGCGGAAAAAATAAACATGGCATCACCTTCCAGCGATTTGTCTTGGCGGCGCTTCTGGATGACGTTTTGCTCGTCGCCTCCAAGCGATTTCAGATGATGAGCCAGGGTCGCTTTTCCTTGCAGCGAGCGCGCGAGCGCGCTGATCAACGCACGGCGGGCGGACTCGACCTGGAAGTCTACGATACCTACACGGGCACAGCTCGGGCCGTCTCGACTCTTTCAGGAGGCGAAAGCTTCATGGCGTCATTGGCGCTGGCGTTGGGGCTCGGCGACGTCGTTCAGTCCTACTCTGGAGGGATTCGCCTGGATACGATGTTCATTGACGAAGGCTTCGGAAGCCTTGACCCGGAGGCGTTGGATCAAGCCATACAGACACTCGCTGAGGTTCAGCAGGGCGGGCGACTCGTTGGGATTATCTCTCACGTTCCTGAATTGAAAGAGCGGATTGATGTACGACTGCAGGTTGAAACTGATAGGAATGGAAGGAGCGTCGCTCGTTTTGTGATTTAACGGGAGTGCAAGTTTCAGCAGGAGCTTGCTTTCAGAGTTGGGCCGCCACCGTCCGCCTACCCAATAATCTCCCACGCCGCGGCGTCGGAGGTACCATCGAAGGGTGTGTAAAAGTGAAGGCGGTGTACCCTTTTGTTTATCAACCAATCAGCCGGGCTCGCGAGCCCGAGAAGAAGGAGCACACCGCCATGAGAGAGCAAAGCACCGAAGGGG
>JBOIEG010000761.1:0-1615 GCA_050740915.1 Gammaproteobacteria bacterium
CCCGCAGGCCAGATAGCTGTCCTCTCGCGCACAGTCCTGGCTCGGATTCTGCGCCTCGATAGGCGCACTGGAATCTCGGCCAAGGAGGATCTGACAGCGCCTCCACAGACCTGCCGAAAGGACACGACTTACTTAGAAGTTACGAGAATATTAGCCAGTGAGGATAACCATGACCGCCAAACGCAAAGCCGGGGGACCAAAACTCACCCGCTCGGAGTTCATTCAGGTACGCTTTGATCCCAGACTTCGCTGGGCAGCGGAGCTCACCGCACGTGTACACAGGCAAACGCTTAGCTCATTCATCGAGTGGGCGGTGATCAGCGCCTTGCCGCGGGTTGAAGTAGAGAAGGGCCTAAGCGCCAAGGTTGCGAGCGATACGACATAGGATGTCCTGGAAGCGGATCGCCTCGTGCGGCTTGCAATGCGTTTTCCAGAACTCCTCACCTACGATGAGTCGGAGATCTGGAAGTTCATCAAAGAAAGCTCGGTGTTTTGGCGCCCACTACGCCCAACAGAGGATAAGGAAGAGCATAAGGAGCCAATCCGAATAGGAGTAAACCTCACTCTCGTGCGGGCAACGTGGGACGTCCTCATGCAGATCCCCGCGGGGGTACAACCTGATCAGAAACAGATCCGAGCGGTGGAGGATGCTCTTAAGAAAGAGCCGGGGAATACAGTTGTGCTGTCGGTCAATGCAGATGATTCGTTTAGCGTATTTGTTGTTGAGCGGCAGGTGTTCCAGTTCGTCTCAAAGCCAAAGGAAGATGACAATGACAAGCGGAGCAGCAAAGATAGTACCGGGCGAGGCAGCGCGCTCAAGGCAAGAGGGATCTGACCATCGCTGTCACCAAAAACAGGAATGGGCCATCAGGCAATATCTCAATGGCTGGTCTCTGCCTGTCACCAGTAACGACAGCACGGAGCAAGAGGGACTTCCTTGGCTAAAGACGTTTGCCGATCTTATGGAGGGACGCGCCACCCTTCCCGATCTTATGGAGGGTGTCACCCGTGACGATTAGATTCTCCCGCCTCACCCGTCTTACTTGCCGTAACCTCAAACCCAGCCAGAAGCTCAGCGAGCACGGGATCACCTTCAAGCGCCTTGTCACTGGTGACGGTCGCTACACCGTTAACATCATGGTTGACGGCATTCGAGTGCATCGGGTGATCGGCAAGGAATCCGATAGAGTGACGCGCCAGCAAGCAGAGGACTTCATCGAGCGGGCCAGAACGGACGCAAGGCACGGCCGGTTGAACCTCCCGAAGGGGCGCAAGGTGGTGCTGGGGTTCGCTCAGGCGATAGGGGATTACCTGGACAAGCTGGGAGAGGAAAACGGCCGACATATCCCCAAGAAGCGCCAGCAAGTACGCGACCACCTGGTTCCCTTCTTTGGCGATAAACCGCTGTCGAAGGTCAGCGCCTTCGATATCGAACGCTACAAGAAAAGCCGACTTGAAGCGCAAGCAAGCCCAGCCACCGTCAACCGGAAACTAGTGTAGTGTCCCTTAAATAACTTTACAGACTTTCCAGTGATTGCTATGGTCTCGCTCATGCCGAACACCAGCGTGGCGATCAAGTTGCAGCCGGCTGAACGCACGCCGCTGGAGACATGGG
>JBOIEG010000762.1:0-5288 GCA_050740915.1 Gammaproteobacteria bacterium
CTTCGGTGCCGAGCACCTGGCTGGATATGCGGCCAACATCTCAGGCCCCGGCTCGTCGTTGGCTCTGAGACAAATTTGATACAGTCTCGGAAGACGGAACACTGAAGTTGATGTAACTTATTGATAAATGGCGCGCCCGGAGGGACTCGAACCCCCGACACCCAGGTTCAAAGCCTGATCCGAGCGCACGTTAATTTTATAAATCAATGTCTTGCGATGCTTGCCGTATACTAAAACCTGCCACGCACTGTTGTAGTTTGCCCATGCACAATCTTCTGCTGATACAAATCTGAGACAGTTGTCCCCGATTACGTGTTTCTATCGACCCGCGCTTAGATTGGTCTGAAGAGGGCGATCCACGAAACGAAGGGCAGATCCTTCAGCGCAGACAGCGGCAGTTTCATGCCCGGGCGTCTGAAGGTCAACTGGCGTGGATGTTGATCGTGCCGTGCCAGGAAGAGATATCGGATTGCCCTGCGGAAAAACGGTCGGATCGCGATTGCTGACATCGAGGTAGCTCATCTCAACATCGAGCACCTTCTACGTTTTCAGGGGCGAGCATCTAAACACGAACGATGCCGATTAGGACATCTCGAGGACTCTCTTGGGCATCGGCACTTTGGGTGTTAAAGCGCTGCGCTGTTCCTTCCCACCCATACAATGACCGCTATCCAGGTGAGATGAAACACGCTGTCCATCACGATGAACGACCACGGTGCCAGCGGCGGTTTGGCAAACTCCGACTTCCCAAAGGCGTGCATATACCAGGCGACAAACTTCCATCGATCCTGTAGCCAGTGTTGCACAGCAATGAGTAATAATTGCCACCACCATAATCCAATAAACAGAAATGGGATCATGTAGGTAGCAACATGGGCGGTGCATTACCCAAGAGGATTCTTTTTTACCTCGTGCCATCCAGTCGTTTTGCAACAGACAATCGCCGATCAAATGCGCGATCAACCAACTCATGCCTATGCTCCCTACTCGACAAAGGCATGACCGCTGATCCGCGTTTCGTGTTTGTACCGCGTATCATGCGGGCATCTGGGCCGGCTATTTCCAAAGATCAGCGACCTTCGTCGCTCTAGCGATCGAGGGTTAGCCACGGGCCCAGCGTCGCAGCGTGCGCGGAAAGGAGTGCCGAGCGCAAAATTCATCCGGGACGCGCTTCTCCGAGCGTGCTCGTGCACCGCCATCAAACGGAGCAAGCGCCCGTTGGGGTCGTTCATCACGCTTGGCGTTTTAGCAAGCATCAGATCGCAGCCAATGCCCCCTGGCGCAGTCTTGACTTCGCCGAAGGGTGTCCCGTGGTAGGCTATGCATCTTTTGTTCGACTCGGTCATCCCAATCGGTCCAGGAAGGGATCCCCGACGGATCGATGAGCCGGGACCAGCTTGGTTATGTCGGCTTATCAGGCCAATGTCGACTTTAGGCGTTTGCCTACAGGCTTCCACTTTAAAGATCTCCAGTTATGTATGCCGGGCAAAGAATTAAAAGGCTCTTTCTTTGGCATAGGGAACGTTCCAAAGCGCTACCTGCAAGACCACTGACTTGAACCAGGCTTGATGCATCTTCTCGATCTCCTCGGCGCTGTGACCTTTCTTGGCGAGGAACGGCCGGATCGTGGCCGTGATCGGGTAAATGAAGGCGATCAGGTAGCGCAAGTGAATATGGTCGGCGGCCGAGCGCACGTTGTCCGTCTGATTCTTCTTCGCGCGGGTGTGCCGTAGTCCGATCTCCTGTTGGTAGTCGAGCCAGGCACGGTCGTAGTTGGCGGCACATGTGTCGCGGATCCACTGACCGAACCGCTTGCGCACGGCGGCGAGGTACTCGGGATTAGGCTTGCCGTCCGCGCCGCTGAAGTAGTGCACGAGATGCGGGTGCACGGCGACGAAGCCGTACCACACATCCAGCACCTCCTCGATTTGATCCTGGAGCGCCTCGCCGGCCGGACGAAGATACCGGACGTCCTCATCTGTGAATAGGACGGACTGCTTGAGCAGATCGAAGTCCTGCTCGCTGAGCGGCGACTTGGCCACTGCCGACGTACCGTAGGTGTAACCCGGGATCTGGATCGGACTCTGTGTTTTGTTCATGTTGACCTCCTTCGTTCATTCATGCGATTAGTACCTTGGGCGCTTACTTGTTGCCGCTGCCTTGAGGCTGGTATGTACCAGGCACTTCCCGGAAGCCGATCACCAGGCGGTTCCAGCCGTTGATGGCGACTATGGCCATGGTCAGATTGACCAGCTCTTCTTCCGTGAATTGAGTGCGCGCCTGCTCAAACACCTCATCCGGTGCGTGCCCCTGACTGATGAGCGTGATCGCCTCCGTCCAGGCCAGCGCGGCCCGTTCACGTTCGGTGTAGAACGGCGTCTCGCGCCAGGCAGCAAGCGCGTAGAGGCGCTGCTCGCTTTCCCCCAAGGCCCTGGCATCCTTGGTATGCATATCGATACAGTAAGCACAGCCGTTGATCTGGGAGGCCCGTGTCTTGATGAGCTCAAGCAGGGAGCGCTCCAGACCGGATTCCTCTACGTACTTTTGGAGCACATACATCGCGCGCATTGCGCCCGGTGCTGCCTGGCCGTATTCCAATCGTCTTTGCATTGTGCCCTCTGCGTTGTTCATTGACTCTCTCTAAATCTCGCTTGGTCTTTAGCTCCTCAACTTCTGTACCAGCTCGGCGCGATCAATCCAAGCCCCTTTCGATCAAGCACTTGGCCAAACTGCGGCGGCACTGACAGGGATCTCAGTGCGGGAAGGATCGAAGCCAGTGGCGGCGCTATTTCGCCACGAGGCGAATGCTCGTCACCGCTTGGGATTGGTTAGCTTTCCTCGACCCCTCATTTCGACTTCTTAGGTTTTCCGCGATACGCGACCGAATAAGGTTCGTCGAAGTACTCGATCAAGCGATCAACGATATCCAGGTTCGGCACGACTCCCTGAAGTTTCCGCCCCTTCGCGATTTCCTCACGAAATGAGGTCAGTTTCTTGCGGTCTCGTTCCAAGAAGGCAATCGTGGCCCGGACATAGGCATTCCATCTGATCGGCGAATCAGCCGGCTCCTTGGCGAAGAGGGCCGTCTTGAAGCGAGCGCGTGCCTGGTCTTTCTGATCTGCGAATGCGTAAACCTGGCCCGCGTGGAACCGCAGGTTCACCCGCTGCCATTCCTCAAGGCCCTTCTTTCCCTGCTCGTAACGGTCGATGAGTCTGGCTGCTTCCAGATACTTTCCCTCATCGGCGATCTTCCGCCAGCCGCTTCCAGGACGCTGGTCAAAAGCCTCGTAGCGGACTTCCAGCTCCTTGGGCGGCTCGGTTTTCTCCTGACCATGGGAAGCGGAAGGAGACAGACCGCTCCCGACCAAGAGAACCAGCATACCTGACCACGCGGACGACAACTGCATCCTTGGAACGCGCATCAAACCCTCCCTGGAATGCTAACTTCTACAAGCACGGTCGTCATACTCGTCATGGAGCCGCACCCAACTCATGATGCTGGTCTCGTTGCGGCCCTTCGGGGTGAGGTCGAGGAAATTGAAGGCGCCGAGCAGAAGCTCGCCGCCCCGAGCGTAGCAGGAGTAGGCGTGGAAGACCTCACCGGCCTCGTCCTTCGCGAAGACGCTGGTGCCGTGAAGATCCACCGCCGTATAGTGGCTCGTTCCATAGTTGTAGCCGGTCTCGCCGCTGGCGATCTGCTCTTCGGTGAACGATACTCCAGAGTCATAGTTGAAATCGGTCCCGAACGACGAAACCCATCGGAAACGCCAGCCCATGCGCTCCTTGACCGCCTCGATTTGCGCGAGTGGTGAGATCGCAGCGAACGAGAGATCAGCATGCTCGAAGTGCATGCGGGCCCCATCGACGTGGTCGGCCAGGAACGAGCAGCCGTCGCAGATGTGGTCCGATTCGGGAGTGAGCATGAAGTGGTAGACCAGAAGCTGGCCGCGTCCATCGAACAGGTCTGCCAGCGTCGGTCTGCCATTCGGCCCGTCAAACACATAAGGCTTGTCAACTCTTACCCAGGGTAGATTGCGGCGTTCGGCGCTCAACTGAGCGCGCAGTCGGGTGAGCTCTTTCTCCTTGATTAGGAGTTGCTTGCGCCCGGTGAGCCATTCATCTCGCGATACGACTCTTGGCTGATTCATCTCGCTCTCCTTTCGGTTGTCGGGTTAGGACCATTCGCACCCGTCCTGGCACGATGCTTTTTTACCACGAGCGCGGTTAGCCCGCCCGTCGAGGCGCAGCCGCCAACTGTATCGTACTGGAGAAAACCATACCCATAGTCTGTTTCTGCCGGAGGAAAGTAACGATAGCCGGTTACCCGTGCTTTATTTCCGAATCACAGCAGGCTTGCGCACCCGTGGCTGGCCGGTATCGCCCCGTAGAGTCCACGAAGCCATCGCCGTCATACCTATCGTGGTGTCGTACCCAGTCGGTCAGATCGAAATTGGGACCGGTCTCGTTGCACCCCTTTGGCGTAAGGTCAAGGATCATGTACGTGCCAAGAACCTCCTCGGCCCCGCGCGCGTAGGCCGAATAGGTGTGGAAGATGTCGCCGGTCGCGTCCTTGTAGAACACGCTGAGGCCGGACAATTCCTCGCTCTGGAAGTCGCGCATCTCGTAGTTGTAGTAGACCTTGCCCTTCGCGATCTCCTCCGGCGTGAATGACACGTGATAGTCGTAGTTGAAGTCGTTGCCATAGGACGACAGCCACTTGAAGCGCCAGCCCATCCGCTTCTTGAACGCTTCGATCTCGGCCAAGGGCGCTCGCGATATCGCCACATAGGTGACGTCGTGATGATCGAGATGCACGAGCGCGCCATCGATATGGTCGACCTCGAACGAGCAGCCGACGCAGCCCTCCTTCCAGCCGGGGCCGAGCATGAAATGTTTCACGACCAACTGACTTCGCCCGTCGAAGAGATCGGCGAGGGTCCCCTTGCCGTCCGGCCCATGGAACACGTAAGGCTTGTCAACCTTGACCCAAGGTAGCGCGTTTCGTGGATTGCATTGCCATCGCTATTTTTTCCGTCGCTTTGATGCCACCCTTTCGAGGTGCTCCTTCACCCTAAACTTCACAACTCTTCCGATCAGGGCGTATGGAATGGGTTCGTCGAGGGGAAACTTCAGGTTGCCCTTCTCCCCTTTATATCGAGAGGTCACTTTCCTTAGGTTTTCATCTCCCATCACTGGCGGATAGAGGCCGATATGCTTTTTGAAAGCGGCAAAGTAGATTAGATCGCCATTCAGAGTAAATGCTGGCATCTGATAGCTAAGCTTTTCCT
>JBOIEG010000763.1:0-2671 GCA_050740915.1 Gammaproteobacteria bacterium
CGCAAGTCACCCCTCTCTGTTGTGGTTAAGCGACTTGGCTCTTCCCACGAGGTTTCGGCATAGGGTGGGTAGCATGTTGAATCCGAACGTAAATTCGTGCGGATAGTAGTCCAGGTGACGTTGCGGAACACCAGCTTCACCTTCCCATACTACATCTTGTTGGGGCCACTTGCGCAAAGTGGATACCACTTTGAAGAAAACATGGACGCGCGCGGCGCGGGAGCTAAGGGTCTTGATGGGCGGTCACAAGCTCTTAATATTATGGGCATTCTTACATGATATAATCGAAAGTGGGTAACCATTTAGCCCCACCTCCATCTACATGTGGTAGTTGGGTGTTTCCGTTCCGCCCAACAGGCGTTTATACGATATTGGATCGGTCGTAGCCGCTTGCTGCATTAAGCGGTAGAAAAGTAACCCGCGTGATCGCGACGTACGACGATTGAAGCGAAACGTGAATTCATCCAGATAATAGTCGAGATGACGGCGCTGGACGCCACCTTGAAGGGTTCCGAGAAACCATCGCTTCAAGAGAGAGGCCACTCGGTGGACCCGCGGTAGAAGTTCATGGGCAGGAACACCGCTACGTTTGATATTTCTGATGATGTGCTCATACCCCAGGCTTTCCAATCCGGTGTATCCTCGCCACCCATCCGTGATGATCGAAGCTCCTTCCCTGACTGACTTTTGGATGAAGGGGATCAGTTCCCCCGCTGAGGCGTTTTGGATCCGCTGTAGCCGAATGCGACCCATCGCTCGTCCACGTTTCTCGACCGCCACCACCACGAGTGTTTGAGTGTTTTATCCTTGGTCTCTCGGCCGTGGACATCTTCTTCCGGTGCCCCAATAAAGGTCTCATCCACCTCGACTGCCCCGGTGAGACGCTCTCTCCCCGCCATTACCATGGCGCGCCGCATCTTGTGAAGCCAGGTCCATGCTGTTTGATAACTCCCTAAACCCAGCACCCGTTTCAGGCCCAGGGCGCTAGCCCCGTGCTTCTGACACGTTACAAACCACATGGCGAGAAACCAAGCTCGCAGTGACTTACGTGTTCCAGCAAATAGGCTTCCCGCAGTGATTGAAATCTCGCCTCGACAACCTCTGCACCGTAAGCAACTACGTGCCGTAACCCATGGTTCATCTCGCGAATCACAGTGTGGGCATCGAAAACCCTTGGGCCATCGAAGTCACACAACATACTCCCGACATCCAGCCTCGGTCGCAAACCACTGGTCAAATTCCTGAAACGTACGAGGATAGTCCAAGCCCCCACGCGGTTGGAATCGGTTATCCACCCTCGCATACTACATCTAGTACCGGGTGGTGTGAAGTGGATACCCACTTAATCAAAATTATTTTCTTACGATATCTCAATAAGTTAAACCAACGACTAGGCAGAGACAGCAACCGAGAAGGCGAGGAACCCCAATAGGTGCCTCAGCGGCGTTAAGTCTTGCGCCCGAGCTTTCGCGAAGCAGCGCAGGGTAGAAAAAAGGCTTCTCAACCTGAGGACGCCTCCGCCATTCACCCAAGGCCACCTACCAGGGAGCGACGTATGCCGATGGGATACGAATCAAAGAGGAGTCTGTGAGGGAAGCCGCCTGAGCTATTTACACACCTTGACGGAAGCTCAGAAAGGTGTAGCGATTGGCATCCAGAAGAATGGCATGGCACACTTTGGGTGTCTCCGTCGTCTTGGTCGACTCGGAGACAACCCCCTCGTAGCGTTTTGGTCAAGATGCTTGAGGGGGTTTTATCGTCTACATCAAACAGCGTGTTCAAAAAACGCCGCTTATAATATGCAAAACACATTCGGATTAGACACCGAGCTGTGTGCATTACGAAAGATTTGCACTACACTGCTCGCGCGAAGCGATTTAGGCGAGATCGAAGCCATTGTTCGTTTCGGCAGCAGGATCAGGAAAGACTCGTTCATTGCGCCAGCGGTGATTAGAGAGCTGCTGACTGCCTGCAGGACGACACTAAGCCTGGTATTGATGAGTCGCTGTTATCACGGTTCAATTGCACGCAACATTTGCACAGCACCATCGAACAACTTATAGCCGCTAATGTGTCGTCCCCGATTCTTTTTGATATCTGTTTGGATCTGTTCAACAAATCCGATCAGTGGGAGGAAGGTGATCTTTGGGAAGATCACGAGATTGTCGAGTTTCTTGAGAAGACGTCACCCTACATTGAGGGCGCTGATATCGTGACGGTATCTTTTTCATTTGGATATTCGGGCACCACTGACGATACAAAGCAACTTGCGGCACTTGTACTACCAAAAATGTTTGGTTACCGAGGGATTGCCAACACATGAGATCTAACAGCATACCGTAGATGGGCGATTTAGGGGTTTAGCGATTTAGCGTAGATAACTCTTTCAAACTCCCATTGTAGAGCCTAATGATCCCACACATTCCATACAACGATAGCGAAGCGAGAAAATTAACATCACGCATCACTAGTGTCCCAACGTTAATCGAACAAACTCAACTGGTTATCGCGCTGGGAAAAGCTCGGCGCATCTTGCAGGGTGAAAGTCCCTGTCGGGTAAGGGCTAGCCACCCACCCGTATCGAGTGTTGCGTCTGTGGAGGAGTCGAGGGAGCGACGAACGAAACATGCGAAGCGTACACAGAGTATCCTGTAGGCCGTAGGGGAGGCCG
>JBOIEG010000764.1:0-8296 GCA_050740915.1 Gammaproteobacteria bacterium
CCCCCCGCCCGTATCTTTGCGGCTACCATCAGCTGTCCTTCCTGCACTCCTAAAGCGGCAACTGACGATATCAAGAACCTCAGCGGAATTCATGCAGGCTTACCGGAAGGACACAGTATTTCAACACAATCGACCCGAATATTATCGAGCGCATCGAAGTGGTGCGCGGGCCAAGCTCGGTTCTCTACGGGAGCGACGCGCTGGGCGGCACGATCCGCCGCAGACGCGATCAAGAAATCCCGTCAGGACCGTGCTAGCAAGACCGGCAAGCAGCCTGGTAGCGGGTGTTCGGCATCGTCTGAAGTGGGGCTGCTTGAGGTTGAGATCGAGAGAAACCCCCAAAAGATCAGGCTTATCCAGGCTTATCAGGCTCCACGTGTATTGCCTGCAATACGACGCTGGATACCAATCATAATGAGGTTTGCAATCGGTTCGTATTGCTCGTCAAAATGATGGCCGCCGTCACGCTTGACACTTTCGGCCTGTTGCATCGATTCACTCGTGCACAAGCTATCGTCGACTTCTTCAGCACCGTAGATGCATTGCAACTTCGCGCTGTCGATCTTCTTTGTCTCGGGTATTGTCGGTAGGGCATCCTTGCTAGGCCCCTCACCGAACCATCCAAAAATCTGCTCTCAAAATCAGCGGAGCGTGTCGGCGCAAGTAAGTAATGAAAGCATCGTGACCGAAGCTTTACTCGCGCTTGAGAGGCGATTTTAGGCAAATGGCATAATGTCAGCGCCAAACGAATAACCGACTAGCACTACACGATCCATCTTCCAAGCCTCACGGTAGTGTCTGATGATCCTATCAAGGTACCTCTCCCAGCAGCAGATGGCATACCAGGTCAAGGACCGGATGTCGTTCTTTGCGCTTTCTGGGGCTTAATCTGGAATACAACGTGCCGGATGCCACCACCCTGTGGTCCTGTCGGCAGGCGTTGACCGAGCAGGGGCTGCTCCGGCCCTTGTTTGAGCGCTTCAATGCCTATCTCAACGAGCAAGGCTATCGAGCGAAAGGATCTGGGAGATGACGCTGACACTCAAAGCGAGAATGACGGTATTGAAGGCGAAGGCCAGAACGCCGTGAAGCAGAACCAGTTGCCGCATTTTGCGTGAGGTCACTTGCACGTCCGAGACTTGAAAGGTCATACCGATAATAAACGCGAAATAGGCAAAATCCACGTAGTCGGGCTCTTGCTCCCCGGGGAACGTTAATCCTTCGACTTGCGGCTTATGTTTACTCGCTAGATAAAAGAGGTGCGCGTAACGCAGCGCGAAAACCGTATGCACGAGATACCAGGAGCTTACCACGGCGACAACCGATACCGCGAGGTGACTCGTAAGGTTCTCCTGGGCCACACCTTTGGCTGGACCCAGCAGAAACCCGACCGCCAATAAGCTAATGCTGGCGGCAATGATCACGACAGTGAACATGATCGTGGTGCTAACATCCTGTCGCTGCGCCATGCGCCGTATCCTGTCGGGGTCGGAGCGTAGGATGGTGCACCACGCGAGAAAGACATCGGTGAGCGCGAAACCATTCCAGGTGGCGATAAACCGTGTCGCATCATGCACCCGTCCCAAAAGATGCACGAACACGGCGGCGCCAACGAGGGATGCAAGCACCAGCCGATGATGAGCATCGAGGTTGGCGAGTGAACGTAGCCCCAAACACTTCTTTTGCGACGAAGGATATAAGGGGACTGCGGCATTGCCGTTCCGCAGCGTTGCCGCGCTAAAACCGCGTTGCGTGGCGATCACTACAAATTCGCCCTGCGCTAGAGCTTGCTTTTGTGCATCCGTAAGCTTGACTGGTTTCCAAATGCAAATGGGGTCCAGTTGAGTGCTAGCAGCAGCTTTCATAATGCCCCATTATGTACCACGCTCCGGACTCAGGACATACATCTTGTCGGTCTGAGGCGAAGCCTCGTTAGACTTATCTTATTTGGAGAGCTTTAAACATGAACTGGAAAGAGCAGCTGAATCAGGCGATTAGCACCCTCCGAGATGTTGCCGAGAGCGATACGGTGAAGGACATTACTGCTAAGGCCCGGGAGGTGGCCAGCGAACTGGCGCGAAAGGCCAAGGGAGGTGCATTAAACGCGGCGGAAGCGTTCGTCGAGGCCAATTCCGACCCCTCGGTCCTAAAAATCCACTATCTTAACGCTGACTTCAGCATCGTCTCCCCCTGGGACGGCATTGAGGTCACTCGTCCCCACGCTGGCGCCATCGTTATTTCGGACGGAACTGGCAACGGGCTGGTGATTAATCCCTACCCAGACAAGCCCTACGTGGCGGAAACAGTGGGTACGGTCAAGCAGCTGAGTGCGAACACGTACGACCTCGGTGCCGAGGACGGCATCAACGTCGTCGTCTTCAAGGATTAACAGTACAGGAAGTCAGCCCTTTCACATCCGTTGGAAATTAAGGCTCTTGCGGTAATTCGTGGGTTCCGTCTGTCAGCTCCCTCTCCCTCCGGGAGAGCAAATGTGTTCGCTGTCAAGTGGCCGGGCATAATCAGGGCGCCAATGGGTCCGGTTTTTTGAAAGTGTGTTGAGGATGGTGAGTAACTTTCGCATACAGGCGGTGATAGCCACTTTAGAGGGTTTTCCGGCCTGGATGAGGCGTTGATAGAAGGAGCGTATGGCCGAGTTACAGCGCACGGCGGCCAAGGTCCCCATGTACTGAGGGGATGAAATAGGGGTTTATAAAATGACGACCAAGTTTTTAAAGTCAGGGCGTTGCAGGCAAAATAGGCGCGGCTTGTATCAGCTGTTGTTACCGATCGCATACCTAGTCCTAGCATCCTGTGTAGCGCAGGCGGCCGATGTGCTTAAGTTCGTCCATACGGCTGAGTTCGGTGAGGTGAGCTTCTATGGACCCAAAGATTCTCCGCAGGGGTTTGTCGTTTTGTTCTCTGGTGAGGACGGGATCACCGAACAGGACCATATCGCCATTACGCGCTTGGTCGATAACGGTATGTTGGTCGCCGCCATCAACGCCAGGCCGACACTGAAGATCCTGGGCCAAGCCGATGCCCATCAGAGCTGCGTTGACTTGTCGTTGCCCCTGGAGCGGCTTAGTCACAATGCGCAAGGGGACTGGAAATTCACTCGGTATTATGAGCCTATCTTGCTCGGTCGGGATGCGGGCGGAACGTTGGTCTATGCCGCCCTGGCCCAGGCGCCCCTCTCCACTTTCGCCGGTGGCGTCAGTGTCGATCTTTCAGTGAGCTTGAAGCTCGCGCGCAAGCTCTGCGCGTTGAACACGATCTCGGTTGGACCTGATGAGCAACGTGTCTCACCGGGGTACCGTTTGGGCGGATGGTGGAGGGTTACGGGGACCCATCCGCTGACACCCGAGGTCATGGCCTTCGCAGAGGCTGCGGTAGGCGCGAATCCCTCCTCGGCCGTTCAGATAGGAGAGCCGAAAACCTTGGCGAGGCTCTACGTGGATGCGGTCGGCACGCAGCTCAGAGGCGTCAGCCAAGGAAACGCTGAAACCGCTGCTATCGAGTCCCTCCCGCTCGTGGAGGTGTCGTCCGACGAGAGCGACGATACCCTCGCGATTATCTTTTCGGGCAGCAGTGGCTGGCGCGAGATCGACCGGCATCTGGTGGAGACGCTTAAGGATGAGGGCATGGCGGTGCTCGGGGTCGATTCATTCCGTTATTTCTGGTCGAAACGCACCCCGGAGGGTGTCGCGCAGGACCTCGCGAGAGTCATCACGCATTACCGGACGATCTGGCACGTCGAGCGGGTTGTGCTCATTGGATACTCGTTTGGCGCCAACATCTTGCCGTTCGCTTATAACGGTTTGGCAAGTTAGGTACAGAAAAAAATCACGATGATTGCATTGCTCGCGCCGCAACGGTTCGCGAGCTTCGAGATCGGCGGCTATGGCGGGTCTACCAGTAAGCCAAACCCGGTAACCCTGGCGATCGAGCCAGAGGTTAGTAAGGTCGATCCCGCCAAATGGCAATGTATCTATGCGGAGCAAGACGCTGACGATAGTTTGTGCACCACCGAGGTGATGAAACAGGGGGAGGTCATCCAGCAGTTCGGAAAGTTGCTCTTTGACGACACCAAGGACGATAACCTAGCCGAGTTTATCCTTTCCGGTATTGAGCGGCGTGCATTGGCCGATACCCGTCAATGAGGAAGGCACCCCGCAAGGCTTGCCCAGAAACCCAAGGGCGGCGCATATCGGAGTATGGCGCGCGCGGAGACCTGCGATTCCCCCGCGTGATCCCTTGGCCAAGGTTCTTACAGTAACAAATGGTTATCAGCGTAACCGCAGGGCGGCGTATTCAAACATGACACGCGACGCTCTCTAAGGCCGAACAAAAAGAACCGAGACCATGAACGGCTATCCGCATGCTTGTGTGCGCCTTGCCTGCAGGCCAGATCAAACGAATGGCGTGAGTGTTACTCGTGCTCAGCATTTGCCGTTACCCCTCGGCTTTCGGAAGCAATGCACGAAAATAACGGCTCCTTCGTGGGCGGCGAATCGATGGGCCCTCGAGTAGACACGCCCAAGGCTAAGTGGGCAGCGCATGGGAACTTTGCGCACCACGTCCATCGAATCCGTTATGCGTTTGCTGGTGGTAGAAGACGATTCGATGATCGCCGAGGCCTTGTGCAAGGGCTTGCGGCAAGAGGGTTACACGGTAGACTGGGTGCGTGACGGCAAGGCTGCTGAGTCAGCCATAAGCACAGAGCCTTACGCACTCGTGGTCCTCGATCTGGGACTTCCGCGTAGAGACGGGATTGAGGTGCTTGCCGGCGTGCGCCGGGCCAAAAACCCGATCCCAGTCATTATCGTGACGGCGCGGGATGCTCTTCAGGATCGTGTGAGAGGTCTAGACCTGGGCGCCGATGATTACGTCGTCAAGCCCTTTGATCTGGATGAGCTCGCAGCCCGCATTCGCGCCGTACTCCGTCGGCATGCCGGGCGCCCGGAAACAGTTATCACGCAGGGTGCCCTCACGCTCGATCCGGTCACCCGCGAGGTAACCAAACACGGGAAACTCGTGGAGGTTTCGGCGCGGGAATTCACGCTCTTGCAGGCATTGCTTGAAAGACCGGGCGCCAACCTCTCTCGCGCACAACTTGAGGAACACATCTATGGTTGGGGTGAAGAGATCGGGAGTAATGCCGTGGAAGTACATATCCACAATCTGCGCAAAAAGCTCGGTGAGGGCGTCATCCGCAACGTCCGGGGGGTCGGCTACGTTATAGGTAAGGACTTCTGATGTCTCTGCGCTCGCGGCTTCTCATCACGTTGCTGTCGGCACTGCTGGTCACCGGTCTTACGGCGAGCGGGGCCACGTACTTCTGGGCGCGGCGCGAGATCGATCAACTGTTCGACTATCAACTCAAGCAGCAAGCGCTGGCCTTGCGCGACCGCGTATTTCGACAAGGCACGTTCCTGGAAAGCGTGCCCGATCCGGAGCAGGATATCGTCATCCAAATCTGGGACTGGCGTGGAACACGACTTTATCTTTCCCATCGCGCTGTTCCGCTGCCGCGTCTGACTGATTTAGGTTTTGCGGACGCAAAGGCACCCGGAGGGGACTGGCGTGTGTATTCGCTGGCGGGGCCGCAGCTTATCCAGGTGGCACAGCCGGTCGAGATCCGGCGCCAAATGGCGGCCGAGGCAGCGTTGCGGATCCTCATTCCCATACTCGCGGCATTGCCGGTATTCGCGCTGCTCATCTGGGTCATGGTGGGGCAGGGATTGATGCCGTTAAACAGTCTCGCGTCTGCCATTGTCCGACGCAGTGCAAGTTCTCTGGTCCCAATACCAACGGCGAGTTTGCCCCACGAAACGCGGCCCATGGTGGCAGCGCTGAACGGTCTGCTGGCCCGTCTGGGTGATGCGCTGGAAGTTCAGAAACAGTTCACCGCCGATGCGGCCCACGAGCTGCGTACACCGCTTACCGCACTCAGCCTTCAGACCCAGCTCTTGGAGCGTGCCGCTTCGGCTGAGGAGCGTGCGGGAGCGATAGCACAGCTCAAGAAAGGCATTGAACGGTCCATCCGTTTGATCGAGCGGCTGCTGACTTTAGCGCGATTGGAGCCCGAATCCATCAAACAACCTTTTGTCAGTGTTCCCTTGCATGAGCTGGTGCAGAAGACCGTCGACGGCTTCACGGCGCTGGCAGGAGAAAAATCAATCGCGTTGCTGCTCGGGAAATGTTCGCCGGTGAACATCCTGGGTAACGAAACGAGTCTCAGCATTCTGCTCAATAACCTCATCGACAACGCAGTGCGTTACACCTTCGCCGGCGGGCGGGTCGAGGTGTCACTGAGGACCGCCACGGACACGGTGGCGCTTGAAGTCCTCGATAGCGGGCCCGGGATCCCCGAAGCCGAGCGACAAAGAGTGTTCGATCGCTTCTACCGCATCCCGGGCACCGGCGGACAGGGCAGTGGCCTGGGGCTTGCCATCGTCAAGCGCGTTGCAGACTTGTATAACGCGACGGTTACCCTTGAAGGCGCTCCGGGCGGTTCAGGCCTGCGCGTCCAGGTGATCATCCCAAGGGCGAACCCCGGCTCTTAAGTTTTGCTTAAGTCTGGTCGTGTAAGGTGTACAGCATTGGTGAGGCGTGGCGCCTTGCCGTAACGCTTAAGCTTAAAGGAGACCGTAGATGAACCGGAAAAATGTACTTCATGCGGCTATCGCCGCGGCCTTAGCGCCGGCTGTTGTCGGCGGATATCTCACGTTCACGATCCCCGCAATTCCCGAGGCGCATGCGGATCCCAGTCCGTCCGCTGTCGCTAGTCCTTTGGCTGTGCTGCCGGACTTCTCCGGTCTGGTGGGGCAAGCGGGGCCGGCGGTCATTGCCATCAGTGTGGCCCAGATGAGGCATACGGGTTTTGATGAATTCCCGCCGGGTCTGGACAAGAACGATCCGTTCTTTGACTTCTTCCGGCGCTTTCAGTGGCCGGAACCCCAGGATGACGAGCGGCCCGTCCAGGGTGTGGGGTCTGGTTTCCTCATCACACCGGATGGTTACATCCTGACCAACGCCCATGTGGTTGCAAACGCCGAGGAAGTCCACGTTAAGCTGACCGACAGACGTGAGTTCAAGGCAAAGGTCGTCGGCAGCGACCACAAGAGTGACATCGCCCTCATCAAGATCGATGCGAACAACCTGCCTGTCTTGAAGATCGGTGACCCGAATACACTCAAGGTCGGGGCCTGGGTGGCGGCGATCGGCTCACCGTTCGGACTGGAGAATACCGTGACCGCCGGTATCGTGAGCGCCAAGTCGCGTTCTCTGCCGGACGACAACTACGTACCGTTCATTCAGACCGACGTGCCGATCAACCCCGGTAACTCTGGGGGGCCGCTGCTCAACATGAAGGGCGAAGTGGTCGGGATCAATTCGCAGATCTACAGCCGGAGCGGGGGTTACATGGGTCTGTCGTTCGCTATCCCGATCGACGTCGCGATGAAGATAGAGGACCAACTTATGCACCACGGCAAGGTGACGCGCGGGCGCTTGGGTGTGACCATACAGTCCCTCGATCAGGAGCTCGGGGAATCCTTCGGTCTCAAGAAGCCCGAGGGGGCGCTGGTCAGTGAGGTGCAAAAGGGCAGCCGGGCGGCGAAGGCGGGTATCAGGGCCGGTGATGTGATCCTGAGCGTGAACGGCAGGCAGATCGGTGAATCTGCCGATCTATCGCGCTTGATCGCGGACATGAGACCGGGTGAAACCGCCCGGCTGCACCTAGTGCGTGACGGCGAGGGCAAGGACATCACGGTAACCATAGGCGAGATGTCCTCGGAGCGCGTGGCGGATAACGACGCAAACGGCAACCTGAACTCTGGCAGACTGGGTGTCGTCGTCCGTCCCCTAGACCCGGAGGAACAACATAAGCTCAAGGAGACTGGCAGCTTTCTGGTCGAACAGGCGAGCGGCGCTGCAGCCAGGGCAGGCATTCGGCCTGGTGATGTGATCCTGGCAGTTACCAACCGGCCGGTGTCCGATGCGGTCCAGCTCAAGAAGCTGATCGATCAGTCCGGCAGCCAAATTGCCGTTCTTGTCAAGCGCGACGATATGGAGATCTACGTCCCTGTTCGCCTTGGCTAACTCGATATAAATCGCGAATGAGCGGCCGTGCCTTCGGCCGCTCTTGTCCTTCTTAACTTACATTTGGTGCCTCCTCCGCAGAATTTGTGGGTACTGATCTGAGGCGTATTTATGCATCTGATTCATTACTTGGAATAAAGTTACGTTCTATAGGTCCGAAATTTTGGGTATCAAAAAATCTGTTGGGCTGTGG